>JAYUCA010000150.1:0-25011 GCA_043740535.1 Rhodospirillales bacterium
TCACCCTGGACGGCGTCCCGATCAGTGGCATGGCGCCGCACAGGATCGCGGCACTCGGGCTGCAGCTTGTGCCGGAGGAACGGGCGATCTTCGGCAGCCTGACGGTGGAGGAGAACCTGCGGCTGGCGGCGCTGACCGCAGCCTCGGCCTGGTCGCTGGACCGGGTCTACGCGGTGTTCCCGCGGCTGAAGGAAAGGCGGCGCAGCGGCGGCAAAAGCCTGTCGGGCGGAGAGCAGCAGATGCTGGCGATCGCGCGGGCGCTGATCCGCGACGCCCAGGTGATCCTGCTGGACGAGCCGTTCGAGGGCCTGGCGCCGCTGATCGTGCGGGATCTGCTGGAGGTGACGCGCGGGCTGGCCGCCGAGGGCCGCACGGTGGTTGTGGTGGAGCAGAACGTCGCGGCGGCGCTGAGCGTATCGGACCGGGTGTATATCCTGAACAACGGGCACCTGGTGTGGGAGGGGACGCCCTCGGACCTGACGGCGGCGCCGGAGGTGATGCGGACGTATCTGGGGGTTTGATGCCAAAGGCTGTGCGGGGATGGTGACAAGTGCCAGAAGCCGCAAATGGTCCCGGAGCCCTCGTGTGAAGGTTCGGAATGAAATAGCGAGGTGCGCTGGTATGTTCAGCCCAGCTTCGGCTGCGTGGCCTTGAAGCTCGGCAGCGCCTGGACCCTCGTCCACCAATCCGCAAAACCGTCCACGCCGAATACGGCCCCGGCGTCCGGCGTCATGGACACGTAGGCGGCGATCGGCGCCAGGAACAGGTCCGCCAGGCTCAGCTCGCCCGCGATGAAGGGCGAGGCGCCCTTCGTCTGCATCGCCAGCGCCAGCACCTTGCGGCCGTTCTCGATCCCGGCCTGGCGCATCGCGTCGTTCTTGCCGCCGACGAAGTCCGGGAACAGGTGATAGGCCGCAACGCCGCCGATCAGCGCGCCATAGCCGTACGAGTCGATCAGGCCGACGATCATGTCCATCCTGGCGCGGTCTTTCGGGCTCGACGGGATCAGCGACCTGCCCGGCACGACGTCATTCAGGTAGCGGGTGATCGCCATGGTCTCCAGGATGCGCATCCCGTCATGGTCCAGCACCGGCACCTTGCCGAAGGGGTGCCGGGCGAGGTGTTCGGGCTGCTTCGGCTCACCGGCCAGCACGTTGAGCTGCTCCTGCCGGAACGCCGTGCAGCCCTTCTCGGCCAGCAGCATCTTCACGGTGCGAACGTAGGTGGAGCCGTCGAAACCCCAAAGGACCATGTCGGACATTGCTGCGTCTTTCCTGTGCTGTGCGTCAGGTGGGGTGCCGCGGCCGGAATTCAGCACCCCGGCGGCATGTCGATGGCCCGGCCCATCACGCCGCCTCTCCCAGTCTGCCAGCCAGGTCCTGGATGAACTGCCACGCGACGCGGCCCGAGCGGGAGCCGCGGGTGACGGACCACTCCGTCGCCTGGGCGTGCAGCGCGTCGCGGGCGATGGCCAGGCCGATCTGGTCCGCGTAGCCGTCGATCATGGCGAAGAAAGAGTCCTGGTCGCAATTATGAAAACCGATCCACAGACCGAAGCGGTCGGACAGCGACACCTTCTCCTCGATCGCCTCGCCGGGGTTGATGGCGGTCGAGCGCTCGTTGTCGATCATGTCGCGCGGCATCAGGTGGCGGCGGTTGCTGGTGGCGTAGAACAGCACGTTGGCGGGGCGGCCCTCGATGCCGCCGTCCAGCACGGATTTGAGCGCCTTGTAGTCGGCGTCCTCCTTCTCGAACGACAGGTCGTCGCACAGGATCAGGCAGCGGCGGGTCTCGGCGCGCAGCAGGTTCAGCAGCTCCGGCAGGGTGCGGATGTCCTCGCGGTGGATCTCGATCAGCGCGAGGGCGCCGGGCGAGTGGGCGTTGGCGGCGGCGTGGGCGGCCTTGACGAGCGATGACTTGCCCATGCCGCGGGCGCCCCACAGCATCGCGTTGTTAGCCGGCAGCCCGGCGGCGAAGCGCCTGGTATTCTCAAGCACGAGGCGCTTCTGGCGGTCGATGCCCTGGAGCAGGCCGATCTCGACGCGGGAGACGTGCGGCACCGGGGCCAGCCACTGCGGCTCCGGATGCCAGACGAATGCGTCGGCGGCGGCCAGGTCCGGGCGGGCCGGCTGTGGCGGCGTCAGGCGATCGAGGGCGTCGGCGATCCGGCCGAGCAGGGTGATGGCGTCTTTTTTCATGGGTGGCGCGCAGGGTCCAAATGGCTTGACGGGGCGGGGCTGCAAACTATGGTCCCGCAGCCCCAACGGCAACCCTTGAGGATTTTTGATGCTGATCTCCCCCGCCTACGCCCAAGACGTCGCCGGCATGATGGGGATGGCCACCCAGTTCGCCCCGCTGGTGCTGATTTTCGGCGTGTTCTACTTCCTGCTGATCCGGCCGCAGCAGACCCGCGCGAAGGAGATGAAGGGGATGCTGGCGGCGCTGCGCCGGGGCGACCGGGTGGTGACGGCCGGCGGCATCCTGGCGTCCGTGCAGCGGGTGAAGGAGGGGTCGGACGAAGTGGAGGTGGAGATCGCGCCGAACGTCCGGGTGACGGTGCTGCGGGACACGATCACGTCCGTGCTGAAGCCGGTGGTGGCGAACGACACGAAGTAAGCGGCCACCCACCCCCGGCCCCTCCCTGAAGCAGGGAGGGGGGAAGGCGGACGAGCCTACTTCAGCTTGCTGGCGGCGTATTCGTAGTTGGCCAGCTTATCCAGCCAGTTGGTCACGTAATCCGGCCGGCGGTTGCGGAAGTCCAGGTAGTAGCTGTGCTCCCACACGTCGCAGCCCAGCAGCGCCGTGCCCTCGCCGGTGGCCAGCGGGTTCGATCCGTTGGGGGTCTTGGTGACCTTCAGCTTGCCGTCCGCGCCCTGGATCAGCCAGCCCCAGCCGCTGCCGAACTGGCCGACGCACGCCGCCTTGAAGGCGTCCTTGAAGGCCTGCACGCTGCCGAAGTCGGCGGTGATCTTGGTTTCGAGGCTGCCGGGGATCTTGCCGCCGGTGGGGGACATGTTCTCCCAGAACAGGATGTGGTTCCAGTGCTGTCCGGCGTTGTTGAACACCGGCGCCATGTCGGGCTTGTTGTAGGACAGGTGCACGATCTCCTCGAGCGACTTGCCAGCCAGGGCCGGGTCCTTGTCGACGAAGCCGTTCAGCGCCGTGACATAGGCCTGGTGATGCTTGTCGTGGTGCAGCTCCAGCGTTTCCTGCTGCATGCCAAGGGCGGCCAGCGCGGCGTGGGAGTATGGAAGGGAAGGGAGTTCGAACGCCATGAGGCACCTCGGATCAAGAAGGGGGGTAGTAGCGGGGCGGAGAGTGGGGGCGGGCGTGCGGGGCCGTCAAGCGTGCGCGCGCCGCACGATGCCGGCATCGGTGCGGCATGCCGCAGCCTGACCGCCTGTCCCCTGTCGGCGTCATCGTCCGCACGCATGACCCGGACCGCTATTTCACCGCGCTGTTCGCGCCGGCAGCCCGGCGGGAGGCGCTGTTCACGCTGTACGCCTTCAACCACGAGTTGGCGCGTGCGCGGGAAGCGGTGCGGGAGCCGATGGCGGCGCTGATCCGGTTGCAGTGGTGGCGGGAGGTGGCGGAGGGGTCGCGGACGACGGCGCAGGTGGGGGGGCACGCGGTGGCCGGGCCGCTGGCTGTCGCGCTGGACGCGGGATGGCTGAATGCGGCGGACCTGCTGGGGATGATCGACGCGCGGGAGGCGGAGGCGGGGCCGATCGAGACGCAGGCGGCGTTCGAGGCTTACGTGCTGGGCTCGGCCGGCGGCGTGATGGCGGCGGCGGGGCGGGCGCTGGGGTTAGCTGACGCCGAGGAGTTGCGGCCCTGGGGGGCGGCATACGGCATCCTGGGCGTCCTGCGCAGCGTGCCGGCGCTGGCCAGGCGAGGGCGATGCGTGCTGCCGTGGGAGCTGCTGGCGGCGGCGGGGTTGAACGAGGCAGCGGTCATCGCGGCGCCGGATGCGCCGGGCCTTCGCCCGGTGCGGAACGCGCTGCTGGCGGTCGCGGGCGGTTGGCTCGCTCGGCGCGTGCCGTTGCCGCGCGCTGCTGTCGCGGCGGCGTTGCCGGTGGCCTACGCGCGCCGTGACGTTCGGCGGGGCGCGGCGCCAGGAGATCGGCCCGTGTGGGACCAGGTGGCCGTCACGATGGCAGCGCTACTGGGCTGCCCGTGACGGTGGATTGAAACCCCTGCAAAAGCAAAGGGCGCCACCTTGCGGCAGCGCCCCCGATCCAGCCCGAGCGGGTTGGAGTTATGCCTTCTTGCGACGCACGAGGCCGAGACCAACCAGGCCAGCGCCGAGCAGGGCGATGGAAGCAGGCTCCGGCACGCTCGGCGGGATGATGTCGGCGTAGGTGTAGGTCACCTGGACGAAGCCGGTGGCGTTCGTGGTGATCGCGTTCGTGATGTTGCCGCCGCCGCCAGAGACCGTCGTGGTCGTCGCGGTGCCGGCAGAGAAGTTGACCGTGCCGCCGACGAAGTCGGCGAGGTCGGTCGGGTTGCCGCTTGCAGTGCCGGACGGAGTGTACGGACCGAACGATGCGGTGGCGCCGCCCGCGAGCGCGGTGTAGGTCTGCGTGGTGTTCAGCGTGAGATTGACCGCGTTGAAGCCGTTCGACACGCCGCCGAACCCGCTGGCGAGCGAGATTTTCGTCGTCTCGAAGATGGTGAAGGTCTGCGGGCTGGTGTTCGTGTTCTTGACGTTGCCGCCAACGCCGGCGTCGGCGTTCAGCAGGATCGCGACGCCGGTCAGCGCGCCGCCGCGGCTATCGTAGCCGGCAACGGACAGCGGGTCCGTGAAGTCGGTCAGCTGCGGACCGAATGTGGTGGAGACGGAATAGGACCCGGCGAAGGCCGAGCCGGCCGAGGCCAGCACGACTGCGCTGGCGAAAAGTGCGGTGCGAAGCGAGGACATTAAATCTCTCCTGGTGGAAACGCTCAGTCTTAACAAAACGCCGATGTCGCATCGGGTCTGTCAGACAGGTTCGCAAGCGCCGTGCCAGGACCAGTGAATTGTGCTAAATCATAGAGTTGATGCCAAACCGATTCGGAGCGCTGGGGGAAACTGTAAGCTCCGTCTTACAGTCCAGCGGATCGGGCGGTCGTCAGAAACGGTTGCGCTTGTAACTCCGGAGTGGCGGGCGCTTATCTTTGATGCTAGTCGGCAAATCATTGTATAGACCAGGATAACGTTTCATGACGCAGCGCACTTGGAATGGATCGAACGGGTCGTTCAACGACCCCGCGGGATGGACGCCAAGCGGAGTGCCCGTGGCGGGCGACACCGCCATCATCAACGCCGGCACCGTCGCAGAGCAGGGCGCGCTGCCGGCGGCATTTCTGCTGCAGCTGACCGCAGGGGCCAACAGTCCCACGCTGACCCTGGCGAACACGTCCATCGTGGCCGGAAGCCATCTCGCCGTCGTCGCCGCCACCGCCAACGCCACGGCCAGCTTCAGCGGCGCCGGCGCCAACCTGGGTTCGATCGACCTGTCCGGCAGCAGCCCCGGCTCGGCGGTGCTGCAGTTCACGGATAACGGCACGACGGCCAGCACGCTGACGAATGCGAACGGCCTCAACATCGTCGGCACGACCGCCGTGCTGCAGTCGCTGGGCAGCAACGCAGGGACCCAGCTCGTCAACAACGGCACCATCAGCATCCGCAACCCGAACGGGGCCGGCGTGCTGGCGACGACGGACTTCATCGCGATCGGGGGCACGGGCGTCATCCGGCTGGGCGCCAATGTCCTGCTGGAGGCGACGTCGACCGTCGGCAGCGGGCAGACCGTGCAGTTCGAGCCGGGCAGCAGCACGGCAAGCCAGCTGCAGATCGACAACCCGTCGCTTTTTCAAGGCACGATCAGCGGGTTCGGCGCGCTGGACAAGATCACCGCCATCACGGCACGCTATGACAGCTACGACTACGTCAGCACCGGGGCGAACAGCGGCAACCTGGTGTTCACGGCCAGCGGGACGGCAGTCAGCTCGATCGCCTTCACCGGCGCCTACACCCGATCCAGCTTCGGGATGACCACCCAGCTTGGCCAGACGTTGGAAAAGTCGGTCATCACGACCACGGTCGCGGACGCCGCCCAGACCATCGCATACACGGACGTCGTCTCGAACGTCAGCGCGGCCGATGTGGTGCTGCCCTATTCGGATCCGAACGTGCCGTATCTGCAGCACATCTTTCAGTGGAACAGCCCAGATGCGGTCGCCATCAGCACGTCCGTCAGCAACGTGTTCCTGCATGGCGGCAGCGGCGGCGACGCGCTGCAGGCGTTTGGCGGCCAGAACGTGCTCGACGGCGGCGGCGGGTCCAACTTCCTGGTCGGCGCGACAGGGTCTGACGGCGGCAGCGACACGTTCTTCGTCGACGGACGCAACCAGGTGAACACCTGGTCGACCATCGTCAACTTCCATCGCGGCGACCTTGCGGTGATCTTCGGCTTCAAGCAGGGCACCAGCACCGCGCCGTGGATCGCATCGGACGGCGCCGCCGGGTATACCGGAGTAACGCTGCATTCCGAGCTGAACGGCGCCGGCACCGGCGTCAACGAGTCGATGACGTTCTCCGGCGTAAGCCTCGCGACCCAGCAGGGGTTCGAGATCACCTACGGCAGCGCGGCCGCGCAGGGGAACGACTACATCCTGGTCAAATACACCTGAACCAGGCGGACGCGGCTTCCCTCACCCGGTCTTCTTGAGCCTGGGCGAGGGCAGCAGCGGCCGAAGGAAGCGGCCGGTGTGGCTGGCGGATGAGGCGGCGATCGCCTCCGGCGTGCCTTCGGCCACCACGCGGCCGCCGCCGTCGCCGCCCTCTGGACCCAGGTCCAGCACCCAGTCCGCGGTCTTGATGACTTCCAGGTTGTGCTCGATCACGACCACCGTGTTGCCGTGGTCCACCAGGGCGTGCAGCACTTCCAGCAGCTTGCGGACGTCCTCGAAGTGCAGCCCGGTGGTGGGTTCGTCCAGGATGTACAGCGTTCGCCCGGTGGCGCGCCGGGCCAGCTCCTTGCTCAGCTTGATGCGCTGGGCCTCGCCGCCCGACAGCGTCGTCGCCTGCTGGCCGAGGCTGATGTAGCCGAGCCCCACCTGCTGCAGGATGGTCAGCCGGTCGCGGATGCGCGGCTGGGCGCTGAAGAACGGCACCGCCTCGTCGACCGACATCGCCAGCACGTCGGCCACCGACTTGCCGCGGAACTTGATGTCCAGCGTCTCGCGGTTGTAGCGGGCGCCCTTGCAGGTGTCGCAGGTGACGAACACGTCCGGCAGGAAGTGCATCTCGATTTTTATCAATCCGTCGCCTTGGCAGGCTTCGCAGCGGCCGCCTTTGACGTTGAAGCTGAAGCGGCCGGACTTGTAGCCGCGGGCGCGGCTTTCCGGCAGCTCGGCGAACCAGTCGCGGATGGGGGCGAACAGGTCCGTGTAGGTGGCCGGGTTGCTGCGCGGGGTGCGGCCGATGGGCGACTGGTCGATGTCGATGATCTTGTCGAGCAGCTCCAGCCCCTCGATGCGCTCATGCGGCGACGGCACCTCGCCCGAGCCCATCAACCGGCGGCTGGCCGCCTTGTAGAGGGTGTCGATCACCAGCGTGGACTTGCCGCCGCCGGACACGCCGGTGATGCAGGTGAACACCCCCAGCGGAAACGACGCCGTGACGTCCTTCAGGTTGTTGCCGCGCGCGCCGATCACCCGCAGCGCCCGCGCGGGGTCGGTCTTGCGGCGCTTGGGGATGGGTATGCCGGAGCGGCCGGACAGGTAGTTGCCGGTGATGCTGGCCGGGTTGGCGGCGACCTCGTCCGGCGTGCCGTGCGCGATCACGTAGCCGCCGTTGATGCCGGCGGCGGGGCCCATGTCGATCAGGTAGTCGGCGGCGCGGATCGCGTCCTCGTCATGCTCGACCACCAGCACCGTGTTGCCCAGCGCCTTCAGCCGGCGCAGCGTGCCGAGCAGGCGCTCGTTGTCGCGCTGGTGCAGGCCGATGCTGGGCTCGTCCAGCACATACAGCACGCCGGTGAGGCCGGAGCCGATCTGGCTGGCCAGCCGGATGCGCTGGCTCTCGCCGCCCGACAGCGTCGTGCTGCCGCGGGCCAGGGTCAGGTAGTCGAGGCCGACATCGACCAGGAACTGCAGCCGCTCGATGATCTCCCGCAGGATACGCCGGGCGATCTCCAGCCGCTGCGGCGTCAGACTGTCCGACACCGTGCCGAACCAGTCCAGCGCCCGGCGGATCGACAGCTCGCTGGCCTGGGCGATGTTCTGCCCGGCGATGCGAACCGCCAGCGCCTCGGGCTTCAGCCGCGCGCCATTGCAGACGGCGCAGTGCTTTTCCGCCTGGTAGCGGCTCATTTCCTCCCGCACCCAGGCGCTGTCGGTCTCGCGGTAGCGGCGTTCGAGGTTCTTCAGCACGCCCTCGAAGGGCTTTGCCACCTCATAGGCGCGCACCCCGTCCTTGTAGGTCAGCGTGATGGGCGTCGTGCCGGACCCGTGCAGGATGGCGTCGCGGACGGTCTCCGGCAGGTCGTGCCACGGGGTGCGGGTGGTCGCCTTGTAGTGCCGGGCGATCCCCTGCAGCGTCTGGTCGTAATACGGCGACTGCGCCCCGGCCCACGCGGCGACCGCGCCCTCGGCCAACGACACGCGTTCGTCGGGGACGACGAGCGCCGGGTCGAAGAACTTCTCGACGCCCAGGCCGTCGCAGGCCGGGCACGCGCCGTGCGGGGAGTTGAAGCTGAACAGCCGGGGCTCGATCTCCTCGATCGAGAAGCCGCTGACCGGGCAGGCGAAGCGGGAGCTGAAGACGGTGCGCTCCCCGGTCTCGGCGTCCTCGGCGTAGACGACCCCGTCGGCGAGGCCGAGGGCGGTCTCGAAGCTGTCGGCGAGGCGGGCCTCGATGCCGGGTTTGACGACGACGCGGTCGACGACGGCCTCGATGTCGTGCTTGGTCTTGCGGTTCAGCGCCGGGACGTCGCCGATCTCGTACAGCGTGCCATCGACCTTGGCGCGGGTGAAGCCGCGGCGCTGCAGGTCCGCCAGTTCCTTGCGGTATTCGCCCTTGCGGTCGCGCACGACGGGGGCGAGCAGCAGCAGGCGGGTGTTCTCCGGCATAACCAGCACGCGATCGACCATCTGGCTGACCGTCTGCGCCTCGATCGGCAGCCCGGTGGCGGGGGAGTAGGGGATGCCGGCGCGCGCCCACAACAGGCGCATGTAGTCGTGGATTTCCGTCACGGTGCCGACGGTGCTGCGCGGGTTGCGGCTGGTGGTCTTCTGCTCGATGGAGATGGCGGGCGACAGACCCTCGATGCTGTCGACGTCGGGTTTGCCCATCAGCTCGAGGAACTGGCGGGCGTAGGCGGACAGCGATTCGACGTAGCGGCGCTGGCCCTCGGCATAGATGGTGTCGAAGGCGAGGGAGGACTTGCCGGAGCCGGACAGCCCGGTGATGACGGTCAGCTTGTCGCGCGGGATGTCGACGTCGACGTTCTTGAGGTTGTGCTCGCGCGCGCCACGGACGCGGATGTTGCCGGACATGCAGGAGGCCTCGGGGTGGTTCAGGGGTGTTCTGGAATCGTTCCTTCTATATGGCAGTGCAGCATCGGTTTGGGAAGGCATCGCCTCAAAGCTGGATGTCGGCGCGGATGCGGTCGGCAGTGGTGCGGACGGTTCCCGTCGAGCGATCCACCAGCCCGGCGCCCTCCAGCGCCGTCACGTCGGCATGAACCCGGCGGAACTGCCGCCCCAGCGACCGCGCCAAAGCGGAGACGGAGGCTTCCGGATGGCCATGAAGGTGCCGCAGAAGGCGATAACGCTCATTCGTGAGCACGGCGGACAGGCCCTCCCAGGATTCGAAGGCGAGCACGCGCTGAGGTTCGACGTGCTGGCCACGTTCGGTTCGCTCCCATGCGTCCACGAACGCCGCAGCGTCGTCTTCGGCGGACCCGCCGACCGTGACCAGCAGTTCATCTGTGTTCATGGCTTGCTCCTTCGCAGTCTGCGGATGTCGGCCAGGAAATCTCCCACCAGGCGCCGCACCTCCGTGAATTGGTAGGGCTCCTCGCGATCGCCGTAATGACGATGGTCGCCTTTTCCCGCCTCGTTGTCATAGCCAACCAGGCGCACGCCGGGGTGGCCGTAGAAGAGGGAATATTTCAGGCGATGGCCTGAACCTCGTACCGGCGAGGAAAGCTCCCACAACGTCATTTCAAGGATCCCACCGTCATCATAGCGGCGCTTGCGATACAGGATCAGGCTCGCTGCCATAGGACATTAATTGTCATAGATCGAGGCGGAAGGCAAGTGGAAAACCATCGGCGGCCCATCGGCGGCCCATCGGTTGCGGTGACTGGTCGTGCGCCGCCGGGCAGGCTAGAATGAAAGACCGAAGACGGGGAATATGATGGCCGGCAGCGTCAACAAGGTGATCCTGATAGGCAACCTGGGCAAGGACCCGGAGGCGCGCAGCTTCCAGAACGGCGGCAAGGTGGTCAATTTCACCCTGGCCACCAGCGAGACCTGGAACGACCGCAGCTCCGGCGAGCGCAAGGAGAAGACCGAGTGGCATAACATCGTCATCCGGAACGAGAAACTGGCTGAGCTGGCCGAGAAATACCTGAAGAAGGGCAGCAAGGTGTATCTGGAAGGCTCGATCCAGTCCCGCAAATACGAGGTGTCGGGGCAGGAGCGGTATATCACCGAGGTCATCGTCGGGCCGTTTCGCGGCGAGATGACGTTCCTGAGCGGCCGCAACGACGAAGGCGGCGGCGGGTATTCGGGCGGCGGCTCCGACGGCGGCGGCAGCCGGGCCGGCGGGCAATCGCGCGACCAGCAGGCCCCTCGCGGCGGCTCTGGGGGCGGCGGCGGCGGACCGTCGTGGGACAGCCCGAAGGGCGGCAACGACCTCGACGACGAGATCCCGTTCTAGGCCCTCGCCCTTCCCCCACCCTCCTTCTCCGGCACGCCGAGAGACGCTTTGAACTAGGACCATCCATTGAGCGATACCCCCGAGACCCCCGGTCCAGTTTCACCACCGGTGATGCTCGAAGACGAGATGCGGCGTTCGTACCTCGACTACGCGATGTCCGTCATCGTCAGCCGTGCCCTGCCGGATGCGCGCGACGGGCTGAAGCCGGTGCACCGCCGCATCCTGTTCGGCATGCACCAGGGCGGCTACGCGGCCGACAAGCCATACCGCAAGTCCGCCAAGATCGTCGGCGAGGTCATGGGCAACTATCACCCCCACGGCGACAGCGCGATCTACGACGCCATGGTGCGCATGGCCCAGCCCTTCAGCATGCGCGTGCCGCTGGTCGACGGGCAGGGCAACTTCGGCTCCATCGATGGCGACCCCCCGGCGGCCATGCGCTACACCGAGGTGCGGCTGGCCCGGTCCGCCACGTTCCTGCTGGAGGACATCGACAAGGACACCGTCGATTTCACGCCGACCTACGACGAAAGCGCCATGGAGCCGCGCGTGCTGCCGGCGCGCTACCCGAACCTGCTCGTCAACGGCGCCAACGGCATCGCCGTCGGCATGGCCACCAACATCCCGCCGCACAACCCGACCGAGATCATCGACGCCACGCTGCACCTGATCGAGCACCCGGACGCCACGCTCGACGACCTCATGAAGATAGTCCCCGGCCCGGATTTCCCCACCGGCGGCATGATCCTGGGCCGCGCCGGCATCCGCAGCGCGTTTGAGACCGGGCGTGGCAGCCTGGTCGTGCGCGCAAAGGCCGGGTTCGAGGAGATGCGCGGCAACCGTACCGCGATCATCATCACCGAGATCCCCTACCAGCTCAACAAGACGGTGCTGCTGGAAAAGATCGCCGAGCTGATCCGTGCCAAGCAGATCGAGGGCGTCAGCGACATGCGCGACGAGAGCGACCGCGACGGCATGCGCATCGTGCTCGAACTCAAGCGCGAGGCGACGCCGGAGGTCGTGCTAAACCACCTGTACCGGTTCACCCAGCTGCAGACCAGCTTCGGCGTCAACTTCCTGGCGCTGGACGGCGGCCGGCCCCGCCTGATGGGGCTGAAGGACGCGCTGCAGGTGTTCATGGTGTTCCGCGAGGACGTGATCCTCCGCCGCGCCCGGTTCGAGCTGGACAAGGCGCGCGAACGTGCGCACCTGTTGGTCGGCCTGGCCATCGCCGTGGCCAACATCGACGACGTCATCCGGCTGATCCGCAACAGCGTCGACAACGCCGCCGCGCGCGCCGCCCTGATGGACCGCGACTGGCCCGCGACCGATATCCAGCCGCTGCTGGACCTGATCGACGACCACGGCAACCAGATCGTCGACGGCCACGTCCGCCTGACCGAAGCCCAGGCCCGCGGCATCCTGGACCTGCGCCTGGCCCGGCTGACCGGCCTCGAGCGCGAGAAGATCCAGACCGAGCTGACCGAGGTCAGCACCCGCATCAAGGAGCTGCTGCTGATCCTGGACAGCCGCCCGCGCCGGCTGGAGGTCATGCGCGACGAGCTGCTGGCCGTGCGCGACGAGATCGCCAGCCCGCGCCGCACCGCGATCGTCGACTTCGCCGCCGACCAGGACGACGAGAGCCTGATCGAGCCCGGCCAGATGGTCGTCACCATCACCCGCGACGGCTTCATCAAGCGCACGCCGCTGGATATCTTCCGCCAGCAGAACCGCGGCGGCCGCGGCCGCACCGGCGCCGGCACGCGCGGCGACGACATCGTAACCCGCAGCTTCAACGCGCACACGCATCAGTGGGTGCTGTTCTTCAGCACCGGCGGCAAGGCGTTCCGCGAGAAGGTGTGGCGCCTGCCGGAGGCCAGCCCGACGGCGAAGGGCCGTGCGCTGATCAACCTGCTGCCGGACCTGGGCGGCGACGGCATCACCGCCGTGCTGCCGCTGCCGCATGACGAGCCGATGTGGGAGAACCTGCATCTGGTGTTCGCGACGGCCAGCGGCACGGTGCGGCGCAACCGGCTGTCGGATTTCGGGCGCATCCGCTCGTCCGGCATCATCGCGATGAAGCTCGATGACGGGGATCGGCTGATCGGCGTCGCCACCTGCCGCGACGGCGACGACGTGTTCCTGGCGACGAAGCTGGGGCGTTGCATCCGCTTCCAGATCACCGACGACCAGTTGCGCGTGTTCACCGGCCGCGACAGCCAGGGCGTGCGCGGCATCCGCCTGGCCGCCGGCGACGAGGTGATGGGCCTGTCCGTGCTGCGGCACATCGAGGCGAGCCCGGAGGAACGCGCGGCCTTCCTGAAGGGCGCCGCCGCCCGTCGGCAGTCCGCCGAGGACGAGGCCGACGCGTCCGTCGATGCGTCCGTCGATGCCGAGGAGGAGGCTGTCGCGGCCGATCTCTCGCCCGAGCGGGTGGCCGAGCTGGAACAGGCCGAGGAGATCCTGCTGACCGTCACCGACGCCGGGTTCGGCAAGCGGTCGTCGGCCTACCACTACCGCGTCTCGGGCCGCGGCGGCCTCGGCATCGCCAACATCACGCTGGGCGGGCGCAACGGCGCCGCCGTCGCCGCCAGCTTCCCGGTGCGCCCCGGCGACGGGGTTATGCTCGTGACGGATGCCGGGCAGTTGATCCGGGTGCCGGCGGACCAGGTGCGGGTGACGGGCCGGGCCAGCATGGGCGTCATGCTGCTGCGCGTCGCGGATGGCGAGCGGGTGACGAGCGTGTTCCCGGTCGTCGATGCCATCGAGGCGCCCGACGCCGATGCGCCCGACGCCGATGCGCCCGATGGAGGCGTGGCCATGCCGGGCGAACCGGATGCACCGGGCCTGGATGACGAGGGCGCCCCCGATGCCTGATCTCCGCGCCCATGTCGGCCTGTATCCCGGCACCTTCGACCCCGTGACCAACGGCCATGTCGACATCATCTCCCGCGCCGCGCGCCTCGTGCACCGGCTGGTGGTGGGCGTGGCGGAGAATGCCGGCAAGGGGCCGCTGTTCCCGCTGGAGGAGCGGGTGGAGCTGGTCCGCGCCGAGGCGGATGCCATTGCCGCACGCACCGGCACGGCGATCGAGGTCATGAGCTTCAACGGCCTGCTGATCGGTTTCGCCCGCAAGGTCCACGCGGGCGTGATCGTGCGGGGGCTTCGGGCGGTGTCCGACTTCGACTACGAGTTCCAGATGGCCGGCATGAACGCCCGCCTGGACAGCGGGATCGAGACGGTGTTTCTGATGGCCAGCGAGCACCACCAGTTCATCTCGTCGCGCTTCGTCAAGGAGATCGCCGTGCTCGGCGGCGACATCACGAGCTTCGTCCCGCCGCTGGTCCTGGCCCGCACGCTGGCCCGCGTGAAGAAAACCTGAGGAAGACCGGAATGCTGCGCCGAACCATGCTAACCGCCACTGTTGCAACGACCCTGATCGGAACCACGATGTCTGACGCCGACGCCCAAACTGAAGACCTGCAAAATACGCTGTACATGGACCTCAAGGACGGCCGGGTGGTCATCCGCCTGCGTCCGGACCTGGCGCCGGTCCACGTCGCCCGCGTGAAGGAGCTGGCGCGCGAGGGCTTCTACAACGGCACCCCGTTCCACCGCGTGATCGAGGGCTTCATGGCCCAGGGCGGCGACCCGACCGGCACCGGCACCGGCGGCAGCAAGCTGCCCGACCTGCCGGCCGAGTTCAGCAAGACCGCGCACTTCCTGCGCGGCACCGTGGGCGCGGCCCGCACCGGCAACCCGAACAGCGCCAACAGCCAGTTCTACATCATGTTCGCCCCGGCCCCGCATCTGGACGGCCAGTACACCATCTGGGGCCAGGTCGTGTCCGGCATGGACCTGATCGACAAGATCAAGCGCGGCTCAGGCGGCGGCGGCACGGTGTCGAACCCGGACAAGATCATCAAATTGCAGGTGGCAGCCGACGCGAAGTAGCGGTAAATCCCCTCTCTCCCGCAGGCGCGGGAGAGAGGTCGCCCATTCGGGCCTGTAGCTCAGTTGGTAGAGCGTCCGACTTTTAATCGGATTGTCGTGGGTTCGATCCCCACCGGGCCCACCATGGCGTCGCGCACGACGGCCCCATGATGCCAACGCACCGAAGCCCTGACCCGCGCCAGGCCGTAAGGCAAACTGTCCCCTACGATGACCCCTCCGCGACGGTCTCGTAGGGTGGAATACACTTCGTATTCTACCAACGAATGCACAGGTCAGGCCCTTTGATCCTTGGCATCATACCAGGGACATTAAGTAATGACTCGTCATCGCGAGCCCTTGCGAAGCGATCCAGGACCGACGGATCAGGTCTGGCCGCCCTGGACTGCTTCGCAAGGGCTCGCAGTGACGATGCGGACCGGTCAATGCTTACTATCCCTGGTATCAGGGCAGTATCGCTCCAGGTTGCTTTGACCTGAACCGAAGCTCCCCGTCCTTCATCGACAAACAAGAGCCTGGTCGCTTCGTCTCCCTGAAGCGATCACGCTCTACGCTGCGAACGCGGTGCGACCCTCAGCCTGGCCCGACACGACGTAATGCAGCAACGGGTTCAGGCCGGCGGCCTTCACGTCGCTATAGGCCGCCAGATACTTGTTCGTGCTGAACTGCGCCGAAGGGTCCCGGCCCTCGTGCCAGCCGTTGTTCTCGTAGTGCAGCAGCGGATCGATATGGGCGGCGGCGACGTCGGGGTTGTGGCTCAGATAGTAGTTCGTGTCGAAGAACGCATCGGGGTTCAGGCCCTTCTGCCACCCGCCCTGGTCGTAGCCGAAGGCCGCCTGCTGTGCGGCGGCGACACCCGTCGGGATCAGCGTCGCGCCGAGCTGCTTGTCGTAATAGGCAGCGTTCACCAGCGGATCCGCGACGGCTGTGCCGCCCGCCAGGAACGCCAGCCGTCCCTCGGTCTGCCCGTTGCCCAGGTAATGCACCAGCGGATCGAGCCCGGCGGCCTTCACATCCGGATTGGCGGCCAGATACTTGGCGTCGTCGAACACCAGGCTGGGGGCACGGCCCTCCTTCCAGCCGCTCGCCTCGAAATGCGCGAGCGGGTCGATGCCGGCGGCCGCCACATCCGGGTTCTGCGTCAGGTAGAAATTGGTGTCGAACAGCGCATCCGGGTTGTAGCGGAGCGCCGCACCGGCGCTGCGGAAATGCGCCGTCGCGTCCTGGCCCGAGGCGGCGACGCCGGGGTGCTGCGCATAGTAGTAGGCCGCATCGACCAACGGGTCCTGCAGGCCCAACGCATGCGGCGTGGCGGCGAAGGCGGCCCGTCCTTCGCCCTGGCCGTTCTCCAGGTAATGCGTCAGCGGGTCGATCCCGGCCGCCTTGATGTCCGGGTTGGCTGCAAGGTATTTCGAGATGGAGAACGCCGCCGACGGATCCCGGCCTTCCTTCCAGCCGCTGGTCAGGAAATGCAGCAGCGGGTTGATCCCCGATGCCGCGACGTCGGCGTTCTGGTTAAGATAGAACTGCGTGTTGAAGAACCCGTTCGGGCTGCGGCCTTCCTTGGCGCCGTTGGCTTCGTAATGCAGCAGCGGGTTGATCCCCGCCGCCTTCACGTCCGCGTTCTGCAGCAGGTAGTACAACGTGCTGAACCCCGCCGACGGGTCACGGCCCAGCGTCCAGCCGACGGACAGGAACTGCTGATAGGGATCGACCCCTGCCGCGGCCACGTCAGGGTTGTGCGCCAGGTAGTAGGCGCGATCGAACAGCGGGTCGGCCCCCTTGAGGGTGATGGCGCTGCCGCCGGCCGCCGCCGAGGCGATGAAGGTGGCGGCGCTGTAGTCGCCCTGGATGTTCAGCGTGCCAACGACGGCTGTGCCCTGCCGGAGGGTCAGCGTCCCGAGGCCGCCGGCCCCGGCGGCCCAGACCACGGAGGAGACAGGCGCGCTGCACAGGATCGTGTCGGTGGCGTTGAAGCCGCTGACGAGGCCACGTTCCGAGAGGACGCCACCCGCGGCCGTAATGGACAGCGTACCGCCCGCGCCGACGAAATTGGCCGCCTCCGTGCTGGACCCCGTGATCGACAGCAACGACGAGGCGGCGATCTGGAGTTGGCCGGCGCCGGTGATGGGCCCCGACAGCGTGAGCGGGCCGGTGTCGGCGCGGATGACGCCGTTGTTGACGATGCCGTTCGCAGCCGACAGGCTGCCGGCGCCGGCGACGGTCCGGCCGGCATCGACCGTGATGGCGCCGAGGGCGGCCCCGCCGGCAGTCCCGATTTCGAGCCGCGAGGTCGCGTCGACGGCGACGCCGTTCGTGGCGCCGGCGTTGGCGGCAAGGCCCAGGACGCTGGCCGTGACGCTGCCGCCGCTGGCGACGGTCAGGGTGTTGCCGGCCGTCACGCCGAACTGACCGAGCGACAGCCCCCCGGTGACGGTCAACGTCGCGGCGGCCCCGGACACCAGCGCCGTGCCGTAGGCGATGGCGGCGGACCCGGTCGTCAACGTGCTGCCGGCGTCCACTTGCAGGGCGCCCGTTACCGTCGCGCCGCCGATGATCAGCGTGCCGACCGTCTCGGCCCCGTGCAGGGTGGTGGCGCCGTTCAGCGTCAGGCTGGCGGCGACCCCGGGGCCGGTGATGGTCTGGTAGGCGCCGCCGGCGCCGCCTGTGATGGTGGCGTAGTCGATGCTGCTGGGCGCGGCG
Organism: Rhodospirillales bacterium; assembly: GCA_043740535.1. GTDB lineage: Bacteria > Pseudomonadota > Alphaproteobacteria > Acetobacterales > Acetobacteraceae > JBBROS01. The sequence continues at coordinate 17,588 of JAYUCA010000150.1, forward strand.
TAGGCCGGGTTGGTCCCGAGCGTGAGGTCCCGCCATTTGCTGCCGTCGGACCAGGCGCCGTTGCCAGGTGCGATCCAGCGATACTCGTGCGACGCGACGACCAGGTTGATGTCCCAGCCCGCGGCGACGCTGCCCGTCACGGCGAAACCGAGCCCGGTGAACGGGCCGAGCATACGGAGCGAGCCGATCGTGCTGGCCCCGTTGGCGAGCGTCAGATAGCCCTGGCTCATGGAACCCGATATCAGCGCGAACGTCGCCGACGTCAGCGTCTGATAGCCGGCGAGCGTGCTGCTGTAGTGGATGTGCGCACTACCCGTCATGAAGCTGACGAGGCCCTGCTCGGTCAGGCTGACGGCGCCGCCGATGCTTGTCGTGGTCGTGATGGCGAGCGTGCCGGCGCCGTCGGCGAAATCGACCGGCTCCACGCTCGTGCCGACCAGGTTGAGGGTCGATTGGTTCACAAGCTGGAGCTTGCCGGAGCCCGCCACGTCGGAATTGAGGGTCAGCACGCCGCCGCCATTGGCCACGATGCCGCCCTGGTTCAGGATGCCGCCCGCGGCGGATATGGTCCCGGCCCCGGCCACCGAGCCGTTGCTGTCGATCAGGAACAGGCCGGCGATCTTGCTCCCGCCGCTGCCGACCTCGAAGGTCGAGAGGGCGTCTACGGTGATGGTCTGCGTGCCGGTGACGGGCGCATTGAGACCGATCGCCATGGCCTGGAAGCCCGCGCCGCCAGACACGGCCAGGCTCGCGGCGCTGCCCAGGATCTGCGCGCCCATGTCGAGCGTGCCCGCGACGGCGAGCCGCGCGGCCGTGCCGGTGACGGCGATGGAGCCGGACTGGATCAGGATGGACCCGGTGCTGACGGTGGCCCCTGCGGCGACGACCAGCGTGCCGAGCACGGGCGTGGAACCGTAGGTATAGGCCCCGACCGTGAGGGTATCGATGTTGAACACGCCGGACAGCGTGTTGGCGCCGTTCATGCGCAGCGTCTTGGCGTTGCCGGGCCCGGTGATGACCTGCGGCGCCGCGGCGGTGTTGGAAATGGTGACCAGGTTGTTCACCCCGGGCGCGATGATGGAGGGGGTGGCGCCGGTGGTGAGGTCCTTCCAGTTGGCGGCGACGTTCCAGGTGTTGCTGCCGGTCGCGGTCCAGACATAGACGTCGGGACCGGCGGTGCCGGGGCTGGCGTCGGCGGGGGGAGGCGCGGGGACGACGGTGATGTTGCCGCTGACGATCTGGAAGGTCTGGCCGGTGTAGTCGCCGGCGATCTTGAGCGTGCCGGCGACGGCCTGCTGCGCCATCAGCGTGAGCGTGCCGATGCCGTTGGCGCCGGCTGCGTAGGTGACGCCGGTGACGTCCTGGAAGCCTGAGAAGTAATGGTAATTGATGGTGTCGGTGGCGTCGAAACCGGTGATGACGCCCTGTGCCGACAGCTTCAGCGCCGCGTTGGTCCCGGAGTAGGTGGTAAGCTGGCTGATGATGAGCTGGCCGTGCCCGCCGGTGAAGGTGACGCCGACGGTGGCGCCGCCGTAGCTGGATAGAAACATGGTGCCATAGGCGCCGATCTGCAGCTGACCGGCCCCGGTGGCGCCGCCGCCGAGAGTGACGTATCCCGCAGCCTTGATCGTGCCGTTGACGACGATGCCGTTGGCGGCGCGGATGTCCCCGTTGGCCAGGATGGTCTGGCCAGCATCTACCGTGACGGTCCCGGCGGCGGTTCCGCCGGTGAACCCGACCTCGAACCGGCTGGTCGCGTCGACGGTGATGCCATCGGAGGTGGAGGACGCGACCATGGAAACGCTGCCGACCTGCACGAGGGCGCCGCCGCCGACGGAGACGTACTCGTTGGCCACGTAGCTTGGGTTCTGGTCGAGGCTGCGGTCGCCGCCGATCGTCATCAGGCCGGAGTCGATGAGCTTCGTGCTGGCGCCGGAGACTGTCAGCGTGCCGTAGAAATCGGTGACCGTGGTGGCGTTGACGGTCCCGGAGCTGATGGTGAGGGCGCCCGGGGAGTCGTGACGGGCGCCGACCGTGATGGCGCCCAGGGAGAAGCTGGTTCCGGCCAGGGCGACGCCGGAGAAGACGATCACGCTGTTGGCTACGCCGGACCCGGTGATTGTCCGGTTGCCGACGGCGGCAGCGTTGCCGTTGATGACCACGTCGTCTGCCGTGGTGGGCTGGCCGGTGGGAAACCAGGCGCTATCCAGGTTCCAGGCGCCATTTTGCAGTCCGCCGTAGCTCTTTGACATTCTGTTATCCCAACCCTGTGAGGTCCACATACGGGATCGGGACTAATTGTAAAGACTACCAATCGCGGATTTTTACCGATTGTTTCCCGCTGTTGTCGGATCGTTGCCGGCGATGCCGGGTTGGACGAATAAAGGCATCGGCAGAACGATCTCTACCGCCAGTAATAAAGGGCCGCCCCGCCCGAGGCGGCCCCCCGCATGCCTAGTTCGGCGTCGCATCCCCGCCCGAGGGCGCCGCCGGAGGCCGTGACCGCCGGTCCGCCATGAACTCGTCGAACTCAGCCTTGTCCTTGGCGAACCGCAGCCGCTCCAGGAAGGCCCCGAACTCCTGCTGCTCGTCTTCCAGGCGCTTCAGCGTTTCCGTGCGATACTCGTCGAAGGCGCGGTTGCCGCTGGACGCCGCCGCCGGCTCGCCGCAGGCCCAGGACTTAAAGGCGCCCCAGGGCGGCGCGCCGTTGCCGTCGGCGGCGAACCGCTGGAAACGCCGCCTGCGTCCGCCGCCGCCCAACCGGCCGCTGCCGATCATGTAGAACAGCATCGCCAGCCCGACCGGCCACCACAGGATGAAGCCCAGGACCATCATGGCGATCCCCACGGGGCGGCTGGGGCCCACGCCCGGCTGCCAGAACGGCTCCCGCCCGCCGTTGCCTGGTCTGCCGCCGTGCTGTCCCCGATTGCCGGCGGAGGGGTCGCCCCACGCCTGGTTGCCGTATGTGTCCTGGTTCGCAGCGCTCATCATCGCAGGCCTCATGTGAATGTAAGACACATTTACACTGGGTCGGCCCGCATGCCGGGTCAAGGGGCTGCACCGCCGGCAGCGTCGATTTATGCCGGGATCAAAAGTCCTGGCATCACTGTGCCGGTCCCCGCAGGCCGAGCCCCTGCAGGTAGATCAGGAACCCGGCCTCGAGCAGCTCCTCCGCCGACATCGGCAGCCTCCGCCGCGAAGGCCCGCCGCGCACGAACAGCGACGCGATGCCGTGCACCATCGTCCACATGTGCAGCGCCATCATCAACGCGGGCGGACGCATCTCCGTGGAAGATGACGCGCTGACGACGTCTGCCGCATCCCGCAGCACGCCGAACGCCCGCTCGCCCGCCGCAGCCAGGTCCGGGTGGGCCTCCGGCGCCGGGTGCCAGTCGAACATTGCGGCGTAATAGGCCGGCTGGGTCCGGGCAAAGCCCAGATAGGCCCGCCCAACCGCCTCGAACGCCGCCACCGGCCGGGGTTGGCCGCGGTTCCAGGCCAGCGCCATGGCCTCGGTCAGCCGATCGAAGCCGCGCACCGCGACCTCGGCCAACAGGGCGTCGGCGTCGCGGAAATGCCGGTACGGCGCCGCCGGGCTGACCCTGGCCAGACGCGCCGCCTCGGCGACTGTGAACCCGGCCGGCCCTTTCGCCGCGATCAGCTCCAGCGCCGCGTCCACCAACGCCTCCTTGAGGTTCCCATGATGGTAGCCGCGCCGCGCGCCGGGATCGGACCAGGTCACTTGGACCGTCGCAGGAATGGCGTAGCGCCCCGCGCGACCGCCCACCGTGCTTTGATTTTCAAGTCATCTCCCCCGTACATCACGACAACATGACTACAGATGGTCGGAAGTTCATCAAACTCTCAAGACCGTGTTCGGATATGGTGGCGAATTGGCCACGAAGTCTCGCTTTTTTCGGTATTCTGGCCTTCACGGCAACTCCAAGTGCACTGAATGCTTGATCCGTGTGAACCAGCCATGGGCCGTTGGGGTCCGCTGGACCCCACCGCTCATCTGACATACCGAGGATGACCATGAACACCCGTATTACCCTGCTAGCCGCCACTATCCTGGCCTTGCCGTTCGCTGCCCAGTCCGAGACGATCAGCGGCCCCTACGTGAGCCTGGGCGCCGGCGCCAGCTTCGAAACCCCGTCGAGCGTCGATTCCGTCCGGATCGGCGGCACGTCGATCGGCCTTGGCAAGCTGCGCGAAAAATTCGACACCGGGTTCCGCACCAGCGTGGCCGCCGGCTACGGCTTCGGCAACGGCCTGCGGGCCGAGATCGAGGGAACCTTCCTCCAGAACGGCGTCAGCCGCCTGGGCGTGTTCAGCAACGGCGGCGGCGTCGCCGGCGCCAACTTCCTCCCGTCTGCCACGAAGGCCTCGGGCGACCGGCAGAAGTACGGCGGCTTCCTCAACATCCTGTATGACATCGACCTGAACCGCTTCGGTCTCGACACCGGGTTGACCCCTTATGTCGGCCTCGGCGCCGGCTATCTCCAGTCGGTCAACAAGAACGTCATGTACTCGCAGGGCAACCAGGCATTGCTCCGCAGCACCGGGACCGACGGCAACTTCGCCTACCAGGCGATCATCGGCGCCGCCTACCCGATCACCGCGGTCCCGGGCCTTGCTGCCACGATCGACTATCGCTTCACCGGCACGACCGACCCGCTGAACTACAAGGGGCAGTACTTCTCCCCCGGCTTCATCGGCGCGACGAAGGTGCGTGAGAGCCAGGCCTACAACCACACGATCATGCTGGGCGTCCGCTATGCCTTCAACGCCGCGCCGCCGCCCGTGGCCGCCATTCCCCCGGCCCCGGGACCGCAGGCCGAAGCGTCCCGCACCTATCTCGTGTTCTTCGACTGGGACCGTGCAGACCTGACCGACCGCGCCCGGGAGATCATCGCCAGCGCGGCGCAGGCGACGACCCGCGTGCAGGTGACGCGAATCGAGGTTTCGGGCCACACCGACACGACCGGGACCGCCCGCTACAACCAGGGCCTGTCCGTCCGCCGCGCCCAGAACGTGGCAGCCGAACTGGTCCGCCTCGGCGTGCCGCAGAACGCGATCACGACGCAGGGCTATGGCTTCAGCCGTCCGCTGGTCGCCACCGGACCCGGCGTGCGGGAGCCGCAGAACCGGCGCGTCGAGATCGTCCTGAAGTAGGGACCATCGACGGCCCCCCTCTTCCGCGGCGCGGAAGAGGGGTCTGCGGGTTGCCTGATCCCGCCACCGGTGCAAGGGTCCGCCCGAAGCCGCGACCGGCGGCCGATGGAGGCGTCCCGTGAACCTCGCCCACTTCCCTCGCGTCAAGCTGTGCACCGCGCCCACCCCGCTGGAGCCCATGCCGCGCCTGACGAAGCTGCTGGGCGGCCCCGATATCTGGATGAAGCGGGACGACCTGACCGGGATGGGGTTGGGCGGCAACAAGGTCCGCAAGCTCGAATTCCTCGTTGGCGATGCGCTCGCCCAGGGCGCGGACCACCTGGTGACCCAGGGCGCCGTGCAGTCCAACCATGTGCGCCAGACCGCCGCCGTGGCGGCCAAGCTCGGTCTGCGCTGCACCGCCGTGCTGGAGCACCGGATCGACACGAACGACACCGCATACCTCAACAACGGCAACGTCCTGTTGGACCGAATCCTGGGCATCGACATCGAATACCGGCCCGGCGGGACGGACATGCAGGCGGCGATCGAGGAGGTCGGCGCGAAGCTGAAGACCGAAGGCGCCAGGCCCTATTTGATCCCCGGCGGCGGCTCGAACCCGGTCGGCGCATTGGGCTATGCGAACGTCGCGTTCGAGCTGGTGGCCCAGGCCAACGACATGGGGCTGAACATCGACCGCCTGGTGCATGCGACCGGCAGCGCCGGCACCCAGGCCGGGCTCGTTGCCGGGCTGCACGCCATGAGCAGCCCGTTGCGGGTGCTGGGCATCGGCGTCCGCAACCCGCGCGACAAGCAGGAGGCCAACGTGCTGAAGCTGGCGCAGGCGACGGCGCTGCACATGGGCCTCGACCGCCCGGTGCCGGCCAGCGCCGTCGAGGCGAACTGCGACTATGTCGGCACGGGCTATGGCCACCCGACACCCGGCATGATCGAGGCCGTGCAGATGGTGGCGCGCTGCGAGGGCATCTTCCTCGACCCGGTCTATTCCGGCAAAGGCATGGCCGGGCTGATCGACCTGGTCCGCAAGGGCGTGTTCACCAAGGGCCAGACCATCGTGTTCCTGCACACCGGCGGATCGTCCGGGCTGTTCGGCTATGTGGACACGTTCACCGAAGCCGCGTGACGCCGCGCGGGCGGCGGCGCTGCTGGCCTGGTCAGCCATCGGCGGCTGGGCCGCGGCGGCCGAACCCCCGCCCGCACCGGCCACCGGGAACGGGATCGCCTTCGCATTCGCCGACATCTGTCTTCTCAACGCCTTCCCCGATCACGATCCTCGGCCCGGCCTGCTCCCGGCCGGCGCGACCCTCACGCCGCTGCCGCCCGCGGAGGTGCGCCGCTACCTCCGCTCGGACCCAGGGCGCGGCTGGACCTACCGCAAGGACGGCAGCGCCTACGTCGTGACGATCGAGGATCCGCCCTTCCACGTCTGCGCGGTGCGTGCCGCCCATGCCACGCTGCCGGACGGCTACCAACCGGCGTTCCGGTCCTTGGTCCAGGCCTGGGCCGGGGCGCATGGGCGGGATCCCGTGCAGGTCTTCCCGCCACGTGCGCTGCATAACGGCCAGCTTCTGGTGACGGTCTGGTCCATGACGATGCGCCGCCAGACGGGCGACGGCGTGGAAACGCTGCTGGACCTGCAAAGCCAGGCTGCGGACGGGACCATCGAGGTGCGCCTGGTCCGGCGAACGCCGGGGCCGTCAATAAACCATTAGCGATTGCCTGACCTTTAGGCTACTTGTCGCAGTCTCAGGTTGAGGTCACGGCGTCAATGCACGCAGATCCGCTTCAGGCGCTTACCCCGCGCGAACGCTCCCGCCTTGCAGCGATCCTCGCGCGGCTGGCCTCTCCGTTCGAGAACGAGCGCGCCATCGCCGGACTGCTGGCCAGTGCGTTCATCGCGAAACGGGACCTGGTCTGGACGGACCTCACCGCGTTGCTTTCGCAGCGACCTCCGCCGCAGGCCGCTTGCCCCCCGGTGCAGGAGCGGCGGCGCGGCGGGCGCTCGGCATGGCGGGGCTATTGCCGCCGCCGCGTCGTGCCGTGCGGCCAGGCGTTGACCAGCATCGTGTGAACCGGCCGCGTATCACGCCGATCACTCATATGTGAACGTGTGCATGACGATGAGGCGCTTGTCGGGTGGACTTTCGACCCCGGATGAGCGTGGTGCGCCGCAAGAGGCCGATCTTCCCGTCATTCTTAGGTCACATTCGCAGGGCACATGTGTCAATAACCGCGCCACACTCTAACTG
>JAYUCA010000151.1:0-6157 GCA_043740535.1 Rhodospirillales bacterium
GCCTCGCCGCGGTCCAGCAGCTTGCGGAACATCTCGACGCCGGTGACGATCGTCTTCACCGTGTCCTTGATGCCCACGATCTCGACCTCGTCGCCCACGTTGACGATGCCGCGCTCGATGCGGCCCGTCACCACCGTGCCGCGGCCGGAGATGCTGAACACGTCCTCGATCGGCATCAGGAACGGCCGGTCGGTCGCACGCAGCGGCTGCGGGATGTACTCGTCGACGGCGGCCATCAGCTTGAGGATCGCCTCCTCGCCCAGCGTCGGGTTCTTGTCCTCGAGCGCCATCAGCGCGGAGCCATGGATGATCGGGATGTCGTCCCCGGGGAACTGATAGGAGGACAGCAGCTCGCGCACCTCCATCTCCACCAGCTCCAGCAGCTCGGGGTCGTCCACCATGTCGACCTTGTTCAGGAACACGACCAGCGCCGGCACACCCACCTGACGGGCCAGCAGGATGTGCTCGCGGGTCTGCGGCATCGGCCCGTCGGCGGCGGACACGACCAGGATCGCGCCGTCCATCTGCGCGGCGCCGGTGATCATGTTCTTCACGTAGTCGGCGTGGCCCGGGCAGTCGACGTGGGCGTAGTGGCGGTTCTTCGTCTCATACTCGACATGCGCGGTCGAGATCGTGATGCCGCGCGCCCGCTCCTCAGGCGCCTTGTCGATCTGGTCGTAGGCCGTGAACACGGCGCCGCCGGACTTGGCCAGGATCTTCGTGATCGCGGCCGTCAACGACGTCTTGCCATGATCGACGTGGCCGATCGTGCCGATGTTGCAGTGCGGCTTGTTCCGCTCGAATTTAGCCTTACCCATCTCGTGTCTCCGTCGTCCACCCTACGTGGCGGACCCTAGTGTGGAACCTGGGAGTGTTGCCGTCTTACCAGCGGTAGTGGCTGAACGCCTTGTTGGCTTCGGCCATCCGGTGGGTGTCTTCACGCTTCTTGACTGCCGAGCCGCGGTTGTTCACCGCGTCGTGCAGCTCGTTCGAAAGCCGCTCTTCCATCGTGTGCTCGCCTCGCTTGCGGGCGCTGTCGATCAACCAGCGGATGGCCAGCGCCTGCCGCCGGTCCGTCCGCACCTCGACCGGCACCTGATACGTGGCGCCGCCGACCCGGCGCGACCGCACCTCGACCGCGGGCTTCACGTTGTCCAGCGCCTCGTGGAACATGCGAAGCGGGTCGGCCGCCGGGCCGCCGCGCTTCTTCAGCACTTCCATCGCGCCATAGACGATGCCCTCGGCGGCGCTCTTCTTGCCGTCGTACATCAGCGCGTTCATGAAGCGGGTCAGGACGATGTCGCCGAACTTGGCGTCCGGCAGGATCTCGCGCTTGACCGCTTTGCGGCGTCGGCTCATCTCGGGGCCTCCCTACTTCGGCCGCTTGGCGCCGTACAGCGAACGGCGCTGACGACGCTTCGGCAGGCCCTGCGTGTCGAGCACGCCACGCAGGATGTGGTAACGCACGCCCGGCAAGTCCTTCACGCGCCCGCCGCGGATCAGCACGACGCTGTGCTCCTGCAGGTTGTGGCCCTCGCCGGGGATGTAGCTGACCACCTCGTAGCCGTTGGTCAGACGAACCTTGGCGACCTTCCGGAGCGCCGAGTTCGGCTTCTTCGGGGTCGTCGTATACACACGCGTGCACACGCCGCGCTTCTGCGGGCAGCCTTCGAGGGCTGGCACCTTGTTGCGCTTCGGCGCGGGCTGGCGCCCATTGGCAATCAACTGGTTGATGGTCGGCATACGCCTCTTCCGATCCGTGTCCTGTTCGCGTTCCCAATATCGCCTGGCCGGCCACCGATCACAGAAACGCCCCGCAGCCCGGGTGCAACCCGTCCGCGAAGCCAGCGTGGCACATGACCTGAGCGGACCCACCGGGCCGCGGCGCCATGCGCGGTTCTGATAACGGCAACTGACCCGGCAGGACCGGGTTCGTCGAGGGACCTACGCCCGTGTCATGGCGGCGTCAACACCTGATCGCAAAAGCTGGCCAGAAAGCGGGGTCTTGTCAGCATTGCGTGCCAGCAATCGGCCGGACGCATCCGGACGGAATGTCAATCGGGCGAGGCTTGGATCGCCACGCCGCAAGGGCGGCGCGCGATGACGGGCTTCTACCAGACCTCCGTGAGCATCGACTCATGGCCGTCAACGTCATTGCGAGCCCCTTGGCGAAGCAATCCAGGGCCGCAAGGTCGGGCGGGAGCCCGTGGTCGCCACGCCGCCAGAGCGGCCAAAAGAAAATGTTGTCCAAGTGGTTGATATTGCTGGTCGACCACTTTCATCCCCAGGGTCCGCTGAAGGACGGCGGCGGGAAAGGGTCATGGTCTCGGAGCCCTGTTGACACCACCGCTGCGACGACATCCCCGGGACAGGCAGGCCCGGGGATGACGTCGTTGATCATGGCCCGTCATCGCGAGCCGCCCTTGCGGCGTGGCGATCCAGGGGCCGAAAGCGGCGCAGGTTGCCCCTGGATCGCGTCCCGCTCCAGTTGGCGGAATGCGAAGGGCATCCCACCCAAGCGAGGGCGTCAGGAGGGGTCTCGCCGGGTGCGCTGCCCAAGGCGCCGCGCACCCTACGGCCTGGTGTAGGACTTCAGCGGGCTGGCAGGACTCGACGTGCCGCCGCTGTGGATCAGCGGACGCCTGCGCCCTGCGTCTGTGCGCCACGGCTGAAGCAGCCATACTTATAGCAGCCGAACAGCGCCACGGCCCCGGCGCCGATCGCCAGCTTCTGCCCCATGGACATGCCGTGCGACTCGGGCTCGGGTGTGCGAGCCGCCGGGGTTGCGCCACTTGCGCCCCCCATTGTCACCGCAAGGCGCTGCGCCTTTTCCGGGCCCGCGCCGCGCGGCAGGTAGTCGATCCCGATCGTCCGCCCGGCTGGAAGCGAGCCTACATACCCCGCAAACGCCGCCACGCTCGGAAACACCCGTCCATCGACAGCGATCACCTGGTCGCCCACCGCAAGCCCGGCGCGCGAAGCCGGTGTGCCGCGGCGAACGGCTTGCACCTTCAACAGTTCGAACGTCATGGCGCTGTCGGTGATCACCTGGCCACCCGTGACGTCCAGCCCCAGCGAGCCGCCGCCGCGCGGTAGCTGCGAGGCCTGCTGCTCGGTCATGAGCTGATAGCCCATCTGGTTTTCCGCCCGCGCCACCGGACCGTGCAACAGCGCCACGATGGCCGCGGCAGCCGCCACACGACGCACAAGGGCGCTCATCAGACCGACACCGTGCCTTCGTCGGGCACACGGCCACCGGGGGTCATGCCATCGACGGCGTTCGGCAGATGCTGGGCCAACTGCGACAGGAAATCATGCGACCCCATCCCGGCCTGGCTGGCCCAGGAGCTCACCTGCTGCTCGCCGAAGGCATGGTTCAGCTGCTGCGGCGACACCGGCTGGTTCTGCCCCGGGCCGATCCAGCTATCGACCTGCTGCCCGAGCCCTGCCTGCCGCAGCTGCCCAATGAGGCCGCCAAGGCCGCCGCTGGCTGGTGCGCCCGCGCCGCCGAACATGCCGCCCCCCTGTCCGCCGCCGCCCAGGATCTGCCCCAGCACCGCCCCCATGGGAGAATTCGTCCCCCCGCCCAGAAGGCCGCCGATAACCGAATCGAGAATACCCATCTTCCACTCCCGTGATGGACCGCCTGGTCGCGGCCTCGCCGGATGTGAAGCGCAGACAGACGCCAGAGGTTGCCTGGAAAGAGCGAACCCGTCGGAAAGCCTGATCAGTGCCGATCCCAGGGCGTCGGGGCAGCCTCACCAGCCGCCCCGCACCCCCGGGCCTACTCCGCCGCTTCGATCGCCGGCGTCTCCGGACGCAGCCGCGCCTGGTCCCGCCCCGCCGCAACCTGGCGCAGCCGGTTCATCACCGCACCCGTGCCCGCCGGGATCAGGCGGCCCACGATGACGTTCTCCTTCAGCCCCAGCAGGTTGTCGACCTTGCCCGCCGTGGCGGCCTCGGTCAGCACCCGCGTCGTCTCCTGGAACGAGGCCGCGCTGATGAAGCTCAGCGTCTGCAGGCTGGCCTTCGTGATGCCCTGCAGCACCGGCATCGCCACCGCCGGACGCTCGCCCTCCTTCACGCGCTTCTCGTTCTCCGCCTCGAACTCCAACCGATCGACCTGCTCGCCCTGCAGGTACGTCGTGTCCCCGGCTTCGAGGATCTCCACCTTCTGCAGCATCTGGCGGACGATCACCTCGATGTGCTTGTCGTTGATCTTCACGCCCTGCAGCCGGTAGACGTCCTGGATCTCGTTGACCAGGTAGTCCGACAGCGCCTCGACGCCCAGCACCTTCAGGATGTCGTGCGGCACGCGCGGCCCGTCAACCAACGGGTCGCCCCGGCGGACGAAGTCGCCCTCCTGAACGCTGACGTGCTTGCCCTTCGGCACCAGGTATTCGCTCTCTTCGCCCGTGTCGTCGTTCTTCACGATGACGCGGCGCTTCGCCTTGTAGTCCTTGCCGAACTCCACCCGGCCGTCCATCTCGGCGATGATCGCGCTGTCCTTCGGCTTGCGCGCCTCGAACAGCTCCGCCACGCGCGGCAGGCCGCCCGTGATGTCGCGCGTCTTGCTGCCTTCGCGCGGGATCCGCGCCAGCACGTCGCCGGCCGCGATCTCGGCGCCGTTCTCCACCGACAGGATGCTGTCCGGGTTGAGGAAGTAGCGCGCCTCCGCCCCGTTCGGCAGCTTCAGCACCTCGCCCTTGTTGTCCTTCAGCTGCAGCCGCGGCCGCAGGTCGACGCCCTTGCTGGACTGCTTGTAGTCCACCACGACGCGCGACGTCAGACCCGTCACCTCGTCCATCCGTTCCACAAGCGTGACGCCGTCCAGCAGGTCGAGGTATTCGACCTTGCCGCCACGCTCCGTGATGATCGGCAGCGTGTAGGGGTCCCACTCCGCCAGCTTCTCCTGGCGTTTCACGGTCGCGCCGTCGTCGACGATCAGCCGTGCGCCGTACGGCACCCGGAACCGCGCCCGCTCCCGCCCCTTGTCGTCCGTCAGCAGCATCTCGCAGTTGCGCGACATCACGACGAACACGCCGGAGCTGTTCTGCACCACGTTGCGGTTCTTGATCTGCACCGTGCCGTCGTGGCTGGCTTCCACGTTGCTGACCTCGGCGCCGCGCTGTGCCGCGCCGCCGATGTGGAAGGTGCGCATCGTCAACTGAGTGCCGGGCTCGCCGATCGACTGCGCGGCGATCACGCCCACCGCCTCGCCGATGTTGACCGGCGTGCCGCGCGCCAGGTCGCGGCCATAGCAGGCCCCGCAAACGCCCACGCGGCTGTCGCAGGTCAGCACGGACCGGATCTTGACCGTCTCGACCAGCTTGCTTTCCAGCAGGTCCGCCTCCGGCTCCTCGATCAGCGTGTTGCGCGGCATCAGCATGGCGTTGGTCGCCGGGTCGAACACGTCTTCCGCCGTCGTGCGGCCCAGCGTCCGCTCCGACAGGCTGCTGACCACCTCGCCGCCGTCCATCACCGCGGACACCGTAAGCCCGCGTTCCGTGCCGCAATCCGGCTCCACGATGATGCAGTCCTGCGCCACGTCGACCAGACGCCGCGTGAGGTAACCCGAGTTCGCCGTCTTCAGCGCCGTGTCCGCGAGGCCCTTACGGGCGCCGTGGGTCGAGTTGAAGTATTCGAGGACGGACAGGCCCTCCTTGAAGTTGGCGATGATCGGCTGCTCGATGATCTCACCGGACGGCTTGGCCATCAGGCCGCGCATGCCGGCCAACTGACGCATCTGCGCCGGAGACCCACGCGCCCCGGAATGGCTCATCATCCACACCGAGTTGGTCTGGATGCCAACCTCCTGCCGGCTGATCTCCTTCATCATCGCGCCGGCCACCTCGTCCGTGCAGCGCGACCAGGCATCGACCACCTTGTTGTAGCGCTCGCCCGACGTGATCAGCCCGTCCTGGTACTGCTGCTCGAACTCCTTGACCTCGTTCTGGGTCTTCAGGATCAGCTCCGGCTTGCTGTCCGGGATGATCAGGTCGTCCTTGCCGAACGACAGCCCGGCCATCGCCGCGTGCCGGAACCCGATGCCCATCAGCCGGTCGGCGAAGATCACGCATTCCTTCTGGCCGCAGTGGCGATACACCGCGTCGATCACGTCCGACACGTTCTTCTTCGTAAGCTGCCGGTTGATCAG
>JAYUCA010000152.1:0-15679 GCA_043740535.1 Rhodospirillales bacterium
GATCCAGGACCGATAGATCAGGTCTGGCCGCCCTGGACTGCTTCGCAAGAGCTCGCAGTGACGATGCGGACCGGTCAATGCTTGATATCCCTGGTATTACGCGCACATCTAAATCGGGTAGCCGTGGAATTGATCCGGCGATCCACGCGGTTGAACGGTATGTTGTGCTCGAACGGTGCCCAGTTGACCGATCCGCTCCGTCCCATCGCTCGGCCCATGGCCAGGAAACCACCCATGATATAAACCATCTGGCATGACAGCCCCCGCCACGGGATCAGCCACCATGGGCCTGGCCGCCGCCGATCCGGCGCCGAAACCCGCCCGCCTGCCGGGCATTCTGCTGTGCCTTGCCGTCACTGTCGTCGCGGTGGCCGTCCAACACGCCGAGACCCTTGTCTTCAGCCAGGCCTGGCTTGAGGCGCTCGTGCTGGCGATCCTGATCGGCGCCGCCGTACGCTCCGCCTGGACCCCGCCCAAGGCCTATGCCCCCGGCATCACCTTCTGCGCCAAGACGGTGCTGGAGGTCGCGGTGCTGCTGCTTGGCGCATCCATCAGCCTGCAAAGCATCGCGGCCGCCGGCTTGGGTCTGCTGGCGGGCATCGCCGCCATCGTCGTTGCGGCCCTCATCTTCAGCTACGGCATCGGCCGGGCCCTGGGCCTGCCCACCAGGATGGCCATCCTGGTGGCGGCCGGAAACTCCATCTGCGGCAACTCCGCCATCGCCGCCGTGGCCCCCGTGATCGGCGCCAGCAGCAAGGACGTCGCCTCGTCCATCGCCTTCACCGCGGTCCTGGGCGTCATCGTCGTGCTGCTGCTGCCGATCGCCGTCCCGCTGCTGCACATGACGGAGCTGCAATACGGCGTGCTGGCCGGCCTGACGGTGTATGCCGTGCCGCAGGTGCTGGCCGCGACGGCGCCCATCGGCACGCTGGCGGTGCAAACGGGCACGCTCGTGAAGCTGGTGCGCGTGCTGATGCTGGGCCCGCTGGTCACGGTCCTGTCCCTGGGCGTCGCCCGCCAGGCCGCTGCCGGCACGCGCAGGCGCCTGTCGGTGAACCAGGTGGTCCCGTGGTTCATCCTGGGCTTCCTGGTCCTGGCCGTGCTGCGATCGGCCGGGCTGCTGCCCGCCGCGGCGCTGCCCTGGGTCGCGTGGCTGTCGGGCGCAATGACGATCGTCTCGATGGCCGCCCTGGGCCTGGGCGTCGATGTGCGCACGGTGGCGAAGGCCGGGCCGGCGGTGACGCTGACCGTCACGCTGTCGCTGGTGATGCTGGTCGTGGTCAGCCTGGTGCTGATCCGCATCCTGAAGGTCTGATCGTCACGCTCCGGCGTTGCGCCGCTTGTACGCCAGGAACCACTCGACGAACTTCGGCACGCCGGCGCTCAGCGGCGTCGACGGGGCATAACCGGCCCACGCGCCGATCGCCTCCAGGTCCGCGCAGGTCTCCACCACGTCCGCCACCGGCCGCGGCGCGGAGTGCACGACGGCCCGCCGGCCCAGCCCGGCCTCCAGCAGCGCCACCAGCTCCGACACATACTCGCCGCGGTTGTTGCCGATGTTGAACACCGGCGGCGCCGGCCCGGCCTCGGGCGGCCGCGCCAGGCACGCCAGCACGCCCGCGACGATGTCGTCGATATAGGTGAAGTCCCGCTTCAGCCGCCCATCGTCGTACAGGGTGATCGGCCGCCCCGCCAGGATCGCCTCGGCGAAGCTGAAATACGCCATGTCCGGCCGTCCCCACGGCCCATACACCGTAAAGAACCGCAGCCCCGTCAGCTTCATGCCGTACAGATGCCAGTACGCATGCGAGATCAACTCATCCGCCCGCTTCGTCGCCGCATACAGGGAAACCGGCGTATCGACCCGGTCCGACTCCGCAAACGGCAGCTTCGTGTTGCCGCCATAGACGGAGGACGAGCTGGCATAGACCAGGTGATCGAGCCGCGGCAGCCGCCGCGCCGCCTCCAGCACCGTCACGTGCCCCATCACGTTCGACGACACATAGGCATACGGGTCGATCATCGAGTGCCGCACCCCCGCCTGCGCCGCCAGATGCACCACCCGCGTCGTCTCCGGCACGCCGTCGAACACCGCGAACATCGCCGCCTTGTCGGCGATGTCGGTCGGATGGAACGCGAACCCGTCTAACTCTTCGAGCTGCGCCAGCCGCGCCTGCTTGAGCCCGACGTCGTAATAGGCGTTGAGGTTGTCGATCCCCACGACCCGCTCGCCCTGCGCCAGCAAGGCCTGGGCCACGTGGAACCCGACGAACCCCGCGGCGCCCGTGACGATCGTCGTCACGTCGAAACCCACCCGCCATCGATCGACAGCGGCGCCCCCGTGATCGTCCGCGCGGCGTCCGAGCACAGGAACACCGCCAGCCCGCCGATCCCCTCCGGCGTCGTGAACTGCGCCATCGGCTGCTTCTCGGTCAGCATCGCGTGGCTGACTGCCTCCGCCGTCGTGCCCGTCTCGCTCGCCCGGCGGTCGATCTGCGCCTGCACCAGCGGCGTCAGCACCCAGCCGGGGCAGATCGCGTTGACCGTGATCCCGGTGTTCGCCAGCTCGATCGCGCCCACCTTCGTCAGCCCGATCAGCCCGTGCTTGGCCGCCACGTAGGCCGATTTCTGCGCGCTGCCGACCAGCCCGTGCGCCGAGGCGATGTTGATGATCCGCCCCCAGCCCTTCGCCGTCATGCCCGGGATGACCGCCTGCATGGCGTGGAACGGCGCCGACAGGTTCAACGCGATCACCGCGTCCCACTTCTCCGGCGGAAACTCGGCGATCGTCGCCGTGTGCTGGATGCCGGCGTTGTTCACCAGGATATCGACGCCGCCCAGCGCCTGCTGCGTGCGGGCCACCAGCCCGGCCACCGCGCCCTGCTGCATCAGGTCCGCGCCATCATGGGCAGCCCGCACGCCCAGGCCCGCGATCTCGTCGATCAGCCCCCGGACCAGCGCTGCGTCGCCGAAGCCGTTGAGCATGACGGCCGCCCCCTCCGCCGCCAACGCCCGCGCGATCCCGAGGCCGATGCCGCTGGTCGATCCGGTGACAAGGGCGACCTTGCCGGCCAGGCTGCGGTCTGGGGTCATGAACAACTCCGTGGAATGCGTGGGATCACCATGCCACGACAATTTCAGCCGCCCAACCCGGCATCCGCCTTTTCACCGACGCAATGATATGAGCAGGATGAGGCGATGCTCACTCCTGCTGCCCTCGTGCCGCTGCGCCACAAGGTCTTTCGCGCGCTGTGGACGGCCAACGTCGTCACGGCGCTGGGCACCTGGATGCAGAACACCGGCGCCGGCTGGCTGATGACCTCGCTGTCGCCCGACGCCATCAGCGTCAGCCTCGTCCAGGCCGCCACCATCCTGCCCACCTTCCTGCTGGCGCTGCCCGCCGGCGCCCTGGCCGATATCGTCGACCGCCGCTACTACCTGATCGCGACCCAGCTTTGGACCATGACGGCCGCCGTCGCGCTGGCCGGGCTGACCTATGCCGGCATGATCGACGCCACCGGGCTGATCGCGCTGACGTTTGCGATCGGCATCGGCTCGGCCATGTACCAGCCCGCCTGGGGCGCCACCGTGCCCGAGGTCGTGCCCCGGCGGGACCTCGTGCAAGCCATCGCCCTGAACGGCATCGGCTTCAACCTTGCCCGCGCCGTCGGCCCCGCCGTCGGCGGCGTCCTGGTGCTGTTCGGCGGCCCGTCGCTCGCGTTCGCCCTCTATGCGTTGTCCTTCGTCGTCGGCATCTCCGTGCTGGCCGGCTGGCGCCGCCACAAGAAGACCAGCAGCCTCCCGCGTGAGCACCTGGTCTCGGCCATGCGCGCCGGCATGCAGTTCGTCCGCCACACCCCGGCCATGCAGGCCGCGATGATGCGCTCGGTCGCGTATTTCATGCCCGCCGCCGCCACCTGGGCGACGCTGCCGCTGGTGGTCCGCGAGCAGTTGGGCCTGGGCGCCGGCAGCTTCGGCCTGCTGCTGGGCCTGATGGGCGTCGGCGGCGTCACCTCCGGCATGCTGCTGCCGCGGCTGCGCAGCCGCTTCAGCCGCGGCACGACCGTGTTCGGCGCCAGCCTGTGTTCCGGCGCCGGCATGGCGCTGGTGGCGGCCACGCATCACTGGGCGCCGGCGGCGATCGGCATGGTGCTGTTCGGCGTGGGCTGGGTCGCCGCCGCCAGCACGGCGCAGGCCGCGGCCCAGCTGGTGGCGCCGGCCTGGGTGCGCGCCCGGGCGCTGGCCATCTACCAGCTCGCCTTCAACGCCGCACTGGCGGTCGGCTCGCTGCTGTGGGGCCTGCTCGGCGTCTGGATCGGCCTGCAGCAGTCCATGGCCGCCGCCGCCGTGCTGTCCGTCGTGCTCGCCGTCCTCGTGCGCGGCTACTCGCTGGACGACGCCGTGGCCGCCACCCCGGCCATGGCATCCGCGCTGCCCATCCCCGAGGCGCCCGCGCCCGAGTTCGCCGCCTCGTTGATCCGCTCCCGCGGCCGGATCCTCGAAACCATGCGCTACCGTGTCCCCCCCGTCGACCGCGAGGCCTTCCTGGACGCCATGATCACCGTCCAGCACGTCCGCGGCCGCGCCGGCGCCATGGACTGGCGCCTGTACGAGGACGTGGCCCACCCCGACGCCTGGTTCGAGGTCTGGTCCATGCAGAACTGGACCGACCACCTGCGCGAAGCGGTCCGCCTGTCGGACGACGACCGCAACCTGCTGGCGCTGGTCACCGCCTACCATGACGAGGCCGCACCCCTGCCCTGCCGCTACATCAGCGTCGATCCCGGGCTGCGCGCCCGGAACGCTGCCTGACTTCTTGCGTTGGTGCCGCATCACCCACCCACGAAGGAGCGTATCATGGCTGCCAGCCCGGCAAAGTTGAAGGACCAGACCCAGGGCGCCCGCCTGCACAAGACCAACAACGCGCTGGAAAGCAACGCCAAGGCGGTCTCGATGGAGATCCTCCAGGCCCGCCTTGCCGACGGCATCGACCTGGGCCTGGTCACCAAGCAGGCGCACTGGAACCTCAAGGGCCCACAGTTCATTGGCATCCACCTGATGCTGGACAACTTCCGCGACGAGCAGGACGAGTGGGTCGACACCATGGCCGAACGCATCACCCAGCTGGGCGGCACCGCCCGCGGCACGACGCAGGAGGTGACCAAGGGCACCAGCCTCAAGCCCTACCCGACCGACATCTACGCCATCGCCGACCACCTGCACGCGCTGATCGAGCGCTACGCCGCCTGCGCCAACGCGATCCGCCAGAACATCGACGACACCGACGACGCCGGCGACAAGGACACTGCGGACATCCTCACCGAAGTCTCCCGCGGTCTCGACAAGCAGCTCTGGTTCCTGGAGGCCCACACGCAGGAGCCGAGCGGAACTTTCCGTACCTGACGGCCTCGCTTGCCCTACCCTCCCCGCGCGGTTAGCGTGGGGAGGTGATGGGGAACACACCATGAACGATTTGCTGACGTCGCTGGCGGGCGACGGAGATGCCTATACCGCCCGCGATATCGAGGTTCTTGAAGGCCTGGAGCCCGTCCGCCGCCGCCCCGGCATGTATATCGGCGGCACCGACGACTCGGCGCTGCACCACCTGGCGGCCGAAATCCTGGACAACGCGATGGACGAGGCGGTCGCCGGCCACGCGACGGCGATCGACGTTTCGCTCGAATCCGGCAACTGGCTGCTGGTCCGCGACAACGGCCGCGGCATCCCCGTCGATCCGCACCCCAAGTTCAAGAACCTCAGCGCGCTGGAGGTCATCCTCACCACGCTGCACTCCGGCGGCAAGTTCGGCGGGAAGGCCTACGCCACCTCCGGCGGCCTGCACGGCGTCGGCAGCTCCGTCGTCAACGCGCTGTCCGACCAGATGGAGGTCGAGGTCGCCCGCGACCGCACCCTGTGGCGCCAGAGCTACGGCCGCGGCAAGCCGACGACCGGCCTCGAGAACGCCGGGCCGATCCAGAACCGCCGCGGCACGACGATCCGCTTCCACCCGGACCCCGAGATCTTCGCCGCGCTGCAGTTCAGCCCGGCCCGCCTCTACAAGCTCTGCCGCTCCAAGGCCTACCTGTTCCGCGGCGTCCGCATCCGCTGGGCCTGCGACCCGGCGCTGCTGAAGGCCGGCGACGTCCCGGCCGAGGCGGTGCTGCATTTCCCCGGTGGCCTGAAGGACAGCCTGCAGGACGACATCGGCCAGGCGGCGCTGGCGCTGCCGGAAATCTGGGCCGGCGAGGCCGAGCTGGCCGCAACCGCCGGCGGCCTGGTCGGCGGCCGCGCCGAGTGGGCGGTGGCGTGGCTGGACGAGGGCGAGGGCTTCCTCGATTCCTACTGCAACACGGTGCCCACGGCCCAGGGCGGCACCCACGAGCAAGGCTTCCGCGCCGCCCTGCTGAAGGGTCTGCGAAGCTGGGGCGAGCAGCGCGGCGTCAAGAAGACCGCGCAGATCACGCCCGAGGACATGATGGGCCAGATGGCCGCCAAGCTCTCGGCCTTCGTCCGCGACCCGCAGTTCCAGGGCCAGACGAAGGAGCGGCTGACCAGCCCCGAGGCCGCGCGCCTGGTGGAGCTGGCGATGCGCGACCGCTTCGACCACTGGCTGGCAGGCAACCCGGCCCAGGCCGACAACCTGCTGACCTTCGTCATCGAACGTGCCGAGGAGCGGCTGCGGCGCAAGGAAACCAAGGACATCAGCCGCAAGACGGCCACCCGCCGCCTGCGCCTGCCCGGCAAGCTGTCCGACTGCAGCAAGGAAAGCCGCGACGATACCGAGATTTTCCTGGTCGAAGGCGACAGCGCCGGCGGCTCCGCCAAGCAGGCCCGCAACCGCGAGACGCAGGCAGTCCTGCCGCTGCGCGGGAAAATCCTGAACGTGGCGAGCGCCAGCGCCGACAAGCTGCGGCAGAACCAGGAGCTGAAAGATCTGATCGAGGCGCTGGGCTGCGGCGTCGGCGACCGCTTCGACCGCGCCAGGCTGCGCTACGGCCGCGTCATCATCATGACGGACGCCGACGTCGACGGCGCCCATATCGCCTCGTTGCTGATGACCTTTTTTTACAGAGAGCTGCCGGATCTCGTGAAGCACGGCCACGTCTATCTGGCGCAGCCGCCGCTGTATCGCCTGACCCAGGGCGCCAAGTCCGTCTACGCGATGGACGACGCCGACAAGGACCGCGCGATGAAGCGTGAGTTCAAGCAGGGCGCCAAGGTGGATGTCAGCCGGTTCAAGGGCTTGGGCGAGATGCCTCCCTCCGCGCTGAAGGAAACCACGATGGACCCGAAGAAGCGCACCTTGCTCAAGGTGATGGTGGCCCCCGAAGACCGCGCGACGACCAACACCCTGGTCGAAAGCCTGATGGGCCGCAAACCGGAATTGCGCTTCCAGTTCATCCAGGATCGCGCCCGCACGGTGGAAGATGTCGATGTCTGACCTCCCGCAGACCGAGGGCGCCAGCCCAAGGTATGCGGATATCGAGACCTGGCCGTCCCGTTCGATCCTGGACGCGCTGCTGGAAAACCAGATGGCCGCCGTCGCCGCGGTGCGCCCCGCGCTGCCCGCGCTGGAGGCCGCTGTGGACGCCGCAGCCCAGCGCCTGCGCGCCGGCGGCCGCCTCGCCTACGCCGGCGCCGGCACCTCCGGCCGTATCGGCGTGCAGGACGGCGCCGAACTGCCCCCCACCTTCGACTGGCCCCGCGACCGCCTGCTGCTGCTGATGGCCGGCGGCGAAACCGCCCTGGTCCGCGCGGTGGAAGACGCCGAGGACCAGACCGACCAGGCGCGCATCGATGCAGCCCCCCTCGGCCCGCCCGACGTCCTGATCGGCCTCGCCGCCAGCGGCGCAACCCCCTACACCGTCGCCTGCATCCAAACCGCCCGCGCCGCCGGCGCCCTGACGATCGGCATCGCGAACAGCCCCGCCTCGCCGCTGCTGCTGGCCGCCGAACACCCCATCCTGCTGCCCACCGGCCCCGAACCCATCGCCGGCTCGACCCGGATGGGCGCCGGCACCGCCCAGAAAGTCGCGCTCAACCTGTTCAGCACCCTTCTGATGACCCGGCTCGGCCGCGTCTACCGCGGCCAGATGGTGGACATGCTGGCCCGCAACGCGAAGCTCCGCCGCCGCGCAGTCCGGATGCTGTGCGGCCTGGCGTCGGTCGATGCTGACCGTGCCGCCACGGCTCTCGCAGCTGCAGGTGGGCATCTAAAGATTGCCTTACTGGTGTTGCGGGGGATGAGTGTCGCCGAGGCGGCGGCGGCGCTGGAGCGGGCCAGCGGGGATTTGCGGCGAGTCGAGGCATCTGGCTCGGCCGTGCGGTGCCCGGACTCTTGACCCCGCAACGCACTGGCGACGATGCCGAAGCGCCGCTACTAACACTCCACACCTTGCCTTGCAGGACATCCACCATGGCAACCGGCACTCTTGACGAGGTGCGGCTGCGCCTCGCGGCGACCGAACCTGAACTCCGGCATCGCGGTGTTCGCCACCTGGCGGTGTTCGGTTCCGTTGCCCGCGGCGAGGACCGTCCAGACAGCGATGTCGATCTCGCCGTGGAGATCGAGGATGGCCGCTCATTCTCTCTGATCCGCATGGAAGAAGCGCGTCTTCTGCTGGAGGATGCCCTCAGCCGCCCGGTGGATCTCGGTGAAATAGACAGCTTCCGACCGCATCTCCGGGCGGCTTTCGAACGGGACCGGATCCCGATCTTTTAATGGCGCGCAGCGATAACGAGTGGCTTCAGGACATCATTGCCTCGATCGCTGACATTCGAGCGGATACCATTGGCATGGACTTCGCGGCTTTCACCGCGAAACCCGCAATCGTGCGATCGGTCCTATATTCCATCGCAATCATGGGAGAGGCCGCTAAGAGCATCAGCCCCGCGTTCAAGGCCGCCTATCCAAACGTCCCCTGGCGTGCGATCGCTGGCACTCGCGACGAAATTGTCGCACGAGTACTTCCGTACCAACATCCGGCGAATCTGGGACGTCGTCATCAGCGATATCGGCGATCTGGAGAAAGCACTCAACAACCCGTCATGCGCAGCCTCCTCCTCACCCTCCTCTTCTTGACCCACCCCGCCGCCGCCCAGACCATCTGGCGCGCCGCCACCGAATACCCCGCCACCGCCATGCCCGGCGAAGGCCTGGCCACCTTCGCCCGCCTGCTGAACGACAAGACCGCCGGCCAGGTCCAACTGCAGCCGCGCTACGACGCCCCGGACGGCCTCCGCTCCGCCAGCATCCCCGCCGCGGTCCAGAACGGCCAGATCGAGGTCGGCGACGCCTTCGCCGGCACGCTGGCCGCACTAGACCCGATTTTCCAGCTCTCCTCCCTACCCTTCCTGGCCACCACCCAGTCCGAGGCATGGACCCTCTACCAGGTCGCCAAACCGGCCTACGTCCAGGCCTATGCCGCTCTCGGCCAACGGCTGCTCTACGCCACCCCCTGGCCCGCCAGCGGCATATGGTCGCGCAATCCCTTGACAGGTTCCGAAGCATTGCAGGGCCTTGCACTCCGAACCTACGACAAGACCAGCACGAACGTGATGCGCGCAGCCGGCGCCAACGCCGTCGAATTTTCTTTCGCCGACGCCATGCCCAAACTGAAGGACGGCAGCGTCACGGCCGTTCTATCCTCCGGCGACGGCGGCGCTGGCCGCAAGCTGTGGGAATACACGACGCACTTCACCGCGATCGGCTACGCGATGCCACTGTCCTTTACGACGGTGTCCGAGCAGGCTTATCAGGCCCTGCCCCCACCCCTCCGCCTCGCCGTGGACTCCGCCGCCGCCGAGACGGAAACCGCCCAATGGCTGCTCCTGACCCGGCGGACCGAACGCAACTACGCGACAATGCGCGGCAACGGCGTATCCATCGAACAACCCGGCGAAGCCCTGACTGCCGCGCTGTCCCAGGCCGGAACGGCGGAAACCGCCGCGTGGAAAGCGAAGGTCAACCCCGGAACGGCCGCGATCCTGGACAGCTATCGGCGCTGACAACCAGCACCGCACGTCATCCCCGGGCCTGCTTGACCCGGGGATCCCTTGCCGCAAGCGCCGCCCGTCCCACGAGATCCCCGGGTCAAGAAAAGCCCGGGGACGACGTATTCCCAATCCTACCCCGCCGCCTGCGTCACGAACTTGATGTTCAAATAGCTGTCGATTGCCTCCGACCCGCCTTCGGACCCACTCCCGCTGTCCTTCATCCCGCCGAACGGCACCTCCGGCAGCGCCAGCCCGATATGGTTGATCGTCATCATCCCGGCCTCCACCCCCGCCGAGATCGCCGCGGCGCTTTTGGTGGACCGCGTGAACGCATAGCTCGCCAGCCCGAACGGCAGCCGGTTCGCCTCCGCCAGCACGTCCGCCATGCCATGGAACGGCGCGATCACCGCCAGCGGGCCGAACGGCTCCTCGTTCATCACCCGCATCTCCGTGTTGACGCCGGTCATCACCGTCGGCTCGAAGAAGTTTCCCTTGTTGCCAATCCGCTTGCCGCCGGTCCGGACCTCGGCGCCCTTCTGCACCGCGTCGGCGATCAGCGTCTCCATCGCGCCGATCCGCCGCGGGTTGGCCAGCGGCCCCATGACCGTCGTGGGGTCCATGCCGTCGCCCACCTTCACCGCCTTCGCCAGCGTGGTGAACCGGTCGACGAAGTGCTCGTACACCCCCTCCTGCACCAGGAACCGCGTCGGGCTTACGCACACCTGGCCCGCGTTGCGGAACTTGGCCGCCGCAAGCTGCTTCACCGCCGCTTCCACGTCCGCATCGTCGAACACGATCGCCGGCGCGTGCCCGCCCAGCTCCATTGTGGCGCGCTTCATGTGCAGCCCGGCCAATGCCGCCAACTGCTTGCCAACCGGCGTTGACCCCGTGAACGAGATCTTGCGGATCACCGGATGCGGGATCAGGTATTCCGAAATCACCGCCGGCTCTCCGAACACAAGCTGCACCACCCCCGGCGGCAGCCCGGCATCCACGAAGCACCGCACCAGCTCCGCACATGCGGCCGGAGTCTCCTCCGGCCCCTTCACGATGATCGAGCACCCCGCCGCCAGCGCGATCGAGATCTTCCGGTTCGCCTGGTTGATCGGGAAGTTCCACGGCGTGAAGGCCGCCACCGGGCCCACCGGCTCCCGCAGGGACATCTGATACACGCCCTCGGCCCGCGCCGGGATGACCCGCCCGTAGACGCGCCGGGCCTCCTCGGCGAACCAGTCGATGACGTCGGCGCCGGCCAGGATCTCGCCCTTGGCCTCGGCCAGCGGCTTGCCCTGCTCCAGCGTCATCAGCTTCGAGATCTCGCCCACCCGGCTGCGCAGCAGGTCCGCCGCCTTGCGCATCAGCTTCGACCGATCGAACGCCGAAACCTTCCGCCACGCGGCGAAGCCCCGCACCGTGGCCTCCAGCGCCCGGTCCAGGTCGGCGATCTCGGCATGGGCCAGCAGCCCGTTGACCTCGCCCGTCGACGGATTCATGACCTGGAGCGTCTTGCCGGCCTGGCTTTTCGTCCATTCGCCGTCGATGTGGAGCAGTA
The DNA here is from genome assembly GCA_043740535.1 of Rhodospirillales bacterium. Classification (GTDB taxonomy): domain Bacteria; phylum Pseudomonadota; class Alphaproteobacteria; order Acetobacterales; family Acetobacteraceae; genus JBBROS01. The sequence continues at coordinate 11,549 of JAYUCA010000152.1, forward strand.
CGTCAGGATACATGATCTTTTTCCCGTCTCGCGATGCCATCCATAATGCGCCCGCGTGTTGCTCCGGTCGAGATGCGCCCCAGTGAAGGACCCCGTATGCCAGCCATCAACCCCCTGCTCCGGGCCATAGAGGCGCCGCCGATCCCCGCGGCCCATGCCTGGGGCGCACGCTACGACGGCCGGCACGGGCCGCTGCTGGACCTGTGCCAGGCCGTCCCCGGCTATCCCACGCATCCCGGCATCCTGGAACACGCCGCCGCGGCCGCCCGGGACCCGGCCAACGCCCGCTATGGCCTGATCCCCGGTGACCTGGCCCTGCGCGAGGCCTACGCGCACGACCTGTCGACCACCTATGGCGGCATGGTGGCCACGGATCAGGTCGCCATCACCGCCGGGTGCAACCAGGCGTTCTTCCTGACGATCCTGGCGCTGGCGCAGAGCGGCGACAACATCCTGCTGCCCGCGCCCTGGTTCTGGAACCACCAGCAGACCTGCGCGATGCTCGGCGTCGAGCCGCGTCGATTGCCGTGCCACGCCGAGCACGGCTTCGTCCCGGACCCGGACGAAATGCTGCGCCTGATCGACGCGCGGACCCGCGCCCTGGTGCTGATCAGCCCGAACAACCCGACCGGCGCCGTCTACCCCCCCGCCACCATCCACCGCTTCCACCAGATCTGCGTTTCACATGGCATCACACTGATATTGGACGAAACCTATCGCGACTTCCTGCCCCCCGGCCAGGCCCGCTCGCACGATCTTTTCACCGACGCCGCCTGGCCCGCCCAGCTCGTCCAGCTCTACAGCTTCAGCAAGGCCTATTGCATACCCGGCCATCGCCTGGGCGCCGTCACCGCCGATACCGCCCTGGTGCGGGAGTTCACGAAGGCCCTCGACTGCCTGCACATCTGCGCGCAGCGCCCGGCCCAGACCGCGCTCGCATGGGCGATCCCCGCTTTGCCGGACTGGCGCGCCGCGAACCGGGCCGTGATCAACCGCCGGGCCGGGGCTGTGCGCGACGGCTTCCAGGGCCTGCCAGACTGGCGGATCGACTCGCTGGGCGCCTACTTCGCCTACGTCCGCCACCCCTTTCCCCACTGCTCCGCCCCCCGTGTGGCCGAGCACCTGGCGGTCGAGCTCGGCGCCATGGGTCTGCCCGGCAGCGCCTTCGGACCGGGCCAGGACAACCACCTGCGACTCGCCTTCGCCAACGTGGACCTGGACGGCATCGCGGACTTGATGAAGCGGATGTCAGGATGCTCGCGCGAGATTGCGCTTTGAGGGCCGCCGGAACGGTGTATCGTGAAACGATCAAGACGATCAATTTTTTCTATCACGCATCTTAGAAGTGCATCGAGGCTTGGATTTAGTGGTTGACGACCCCCGACAAGATACATTGACCGACCTGACCAGGCTTGACCGGTTGCGGTCCTATGACATCCTCGACACCGCAAGAGAGCCGGTTTTCGACCGCTTCGCCTTCATCGTGGCCCAGGCCTTCCGGGCGCCGATCGCGATGCTCAATCTGATCGACGAGGATCGTCAGTGGAGCAAGGCGTTCACCGGGTCGATACCCCAGCAGGTGCCGATCGCGCTGTCCTTCTGTGCGCGCACCGTCGCCTCGGGCACGCCCGTGATCGTCGAGGACGCGACCCGGGATGACCGGTTCAGGCACAACCCGCTTGTCACCGGCCCCCCCCACGTCCGCTTCTATGCCGGCGTGCCGCTGATCGCCTATGACGGCTCGCGGATCGGCGCGCTGTGCGCCTTCGACCACACGCCGCGCACGCCGCTGCCCAAGCAGATCTGGAACATGGTGCAACTGGCGCGCGAAGTGATGGACATCATCGAGGCGCGGCGGTTCACGCCCGGGGCCTGACCTTACCAGGGCCGGTAACCCACTGAAGTCTATGCCTACAACGCCGAAATGTCGTGTTGTTCAACCGCGTGGATCGCCGGATCAAGTCCGGCGATGACCTGGAAAGGTTCAATAGCGGGAACCGGACAGCCGTGGCGCCGAACTCGCGATGACGGCAGTGGGAAAGGGTCATGGTCTCGGAGCCCTGGTGCACTACCGCTGCTACGAGATCCCCGGGACAAGCGGGCCCGGGGACGACGGTTGATCATGAGCCGTCATCGCGAGCCGCCCTTGCGGCGTGGCGATCCAGGGGCCCGGATCCGTGCATGCGGCCCCTGGATCGCTTCGCCAAGCAGCTGGCGAGGACTGCGATGGGAAAAAATCGTGGTCGCGGCGCCCTGGAATCAGTCCCGCCGGCGAACGGCCCGCCAGGTCAGGCCTGTCGCACGATCGCCAGCACGGCAGCGCCATACCGCTCCAGCTTCGAGGCGCCCACGCCCCGCAGCACGGACAATGCATCCAGATTGGCCGGACGCACGGACGCCACCTCCCGCAGGACGCTGTCGTGGAAGATGACGTAGGGCGGCACCCCCTGCTGCTTGGCCTCCGCCGCCCGCCATTGCCGCAGCGCCTCGAAGGTCGGGTCGTCGGCCGGCAGCGGCGCATCGGCCGCCCGGTCCCGCTCTTGCTCCCGCTGCCGCGGCTGCCGGGCCTTCGGCGCCCGCTCCGGCTCGTCGCGCAGCATCACGGTCGCCTCGCCGCGCAATATCGGGCGGGCGGCGTCCTGCACCAGCATCAGGCTGGCGTATTCGCCGCTGTCGGTGCGCAGCGCGCCGCGGGCGATCAACTGGCGGATGACTCCGCGCCAGAACCCCGGCGCCCGGTCCGCGCCCACGCCATAGGTCGGCAGCCGGTCATGCCCATGCTTGACCACCATCGGCGTCTCCTGCCCGCGCAGCACGCTGATGATATGGACGGCGCCGAACATCTGCCCGGTGCGGTAGATCGCCGACAGCACCTTCTGCGCGGCGACCGTGCCGTCGAAGGTCGCCACCGGGCTGCGGCAGTTGTCGCAATGCCCGCATTCCCGCCCCAGCTCCTCGCCGAAGCACGCCAGCAGCGCCCGCGTCCGGCACGCCGTCGTCTCCGTCAGCCCGATCATCACCTCCAGCCGGTCCCGCATCACCCGCTTCTGCGCCTCGGGCGCCACACTCTGCGTCAGCCAGTGGCGCGCGCGCGCGATGTCCTCGCCGCCATACAGCAGCAGCGTGCTCGCCGGGTCCCCGTCCCGCCCGGCGCGGCCGATCTGCTGATAGAACGCCTCGGGGCTGTCCGGCATGTCCAGGTGCACGACGAAGCGCACGTCCGGCCGGTCGATCCCCATGCCGAAGGCGATCGTCGCCACCATCACCACCGCCTCGCCGCTGCGGAACCGCGTCAGCGCGACCCGCTTCTCCATCGGCGACAGCCCGGCATGGAACGGGATCGCGGTGATCCCCTTGTCGCTCAGCCGCTGGGCGATCCGCTCGGTCTTGTTGCGGCTGCCGCAGTACACGATGCCGGCCTCGTTTCGGTGCCGCCCGATCACCTCCAGCAGCTCGGCGGTCTCGCCCTCCTTCGCCTGGGCCGCGATGTTGAGGTTCGGCCGGTGGAAGCTGGCCGTGAACACCGCCGCCTCCGGCATGTCCAGCGCCGCCAGGATGTCGGCGCGCGTGCGCGGGTCCGCCGTCGCCGTCAGCGCGATGCGCGGCACGCCCGGAAACCGCTGCGCCAGCTGCGCGAGGCCGCGATATTCGGGCCGGAACTCGTGCCCCCAGGCGCTGACGCAATGCGCCTCGTCGATCGCGATCAGCGCGATCTGCTGCCGGGTCAGCCGCTCCAGCGTGCCCTGCATCAACAGCCGCTCGGGCGACACGTACAACAGGTCCAGCCGCCCGGAGTCCAACAGCCCCGACGTCTCCCGCAGCCGGTCCGGCTCGACCTCCGAGTGCAGCGCCCCGGCCTTCACGCCAAGCTGCCGCAGCGCCGCCACCTGGTCGTCCATCAGCGCGATCAACGGCGACACGATGATCGCGGTGCCTGGCAGGCACAACGCGGGCACCTGGTAGCACAGGCTTTTCCCGCCGCCCGTGGGCATCAGCACCAGCGCGTCCCCGCCGCCCAGCACCCGGTCGATGGCGCTTTCCTGCAGGCCGCGGAACGCCGGATAGCCGAATATCCGGCGCAGCACCTCCTGCGGGGTCAAACCGGCCGCCTCGACGCCCTGCCGTTCAGCA
>JAYUCA010000153.1:0-7759 GCA_043740535.1 Rhodospirillales bacterium
CCGCCGACAACTGGCAGCGCCGCACCAGATCGTCAACCGGCGCCCATGACGGCCCAAGCAATTCCAGCAGCTTGAGGCGGGCGCCGTCGATGTCTTCCAACGCGACCCCGTAGGGGCTTTCCTGCTCCGCGAGCTCCGCGTGCCTGGGTTGCGGCAGCGTCATGCCTGGCGGAAGCTGGGCCAGCACGTCCGCGGCGCTCTCGGTCAGGTATGCGTTATCGGAGCGGATGAGGTCGTTCGACCCGCGGCAGCGGGGATCAAGCGGCGAGCCAGGGACGGCGAACAACTCGCGGTTCGCCTCCCGCGCCATGCGGGCGGTGATCAGGCTGCCGGATTGCGGCGCCGCCTCCACCACGATCACGCCCTGCGACAGCCCGGCGATCACGCGGTTGCGCCGGGGAAAGTGCCGGGCTTGCGGCGCCGTGCCCAGCGGCGCTTCGGCGACGACGGCGCCGCGCTCGGCGATGCGGGCCTGCAGGGCAGCGTTCTCCGGCGGATAGGGGATATCGAGCCCGCCGGCGATGGCGGCGATGGTGCAGCCGGTGCGCAGCGCGCCCTCATGCGCCGCGGCGTCGATGCCGCGCGCAAGGCCCGACACGACCGCGAGCCCCGACAGCGCCAGGTCCGCCGCCAAAATCTCCGCGACCCGCCGGCCGTTGGCGGACGCGTTGCGGGCGCCCACCAGCGCCACGGCGCGCAGCTTGAAGCAGGCGACGTCGCCCAGCACCGATATGACGGGCGGCCCCGTCTCCAACTGGGCCAGCAGCTGCGGGTAGTCGGGGTCGTCCAGGAACAGCATGCGGCCGCCGAGCCGCTCCACGCCATCCATCTCCCGCGCCATGTCGGACAGGCTGGGGATGTGCGGGGTGGTGGTGCGGCCGGCGCCGCGCGCCAGGTGGGGCAGGGCGTCCAGCGCTGCCTCCGGGGCGCCGTAGCGGAGCAGCAGGCGGCGGTAGGTGACGGGGCCGACGCCTTCGGTGCGGGCGAGGCGCAGGCGGGCGACGGTCACGTCTTCGCGCCGATCCGGGGCTCCGTGCCGGCCAGCAGCCGCTCGATGTTGCCGCGATGGCGGAACACGATCAGCGCGCTGGCCAGAAGCGTCGCGAGGGCCATGGGGGCCGGGGCCAGCGCCAGCATCAGCGCCGGGGCGGCGGCGCAGCCCGCGAGAGAGGCGGCGCTGGATCTGCGGGTGGACCACAGCGTCACGAGCCAGATGAGGCAGATCGCCAGCGCCACCGGCCATGACCAGGCGGCGATGACGCCCAGCCCGGTCGCCGCACCCTTGCCGCCGCGCCCGCCCATCCAGATGGACGTGCAATGGCCCACGACCGCGGCGACACCGGCGATCAGCGGAAGCCAGCCGCCGCCGAGCGCCTGCGCCAGCAGCACGGCCGCGGCCCCCTTGCCGCCATCCAGCAGCACCGTCAGCGCCGCGATGTCCTTCCGCCCCGTCCGCAGCACGTTGGTCGCGCCGATATTGCCGGAGCCCACGCTGCGGATGTCGCCCAGGCCGGCCGCGCGGATCAGCAGGAAGCCGAAGGGAATGGACCCCAGCAGATAGCCGCCGGCCGCCGCCAGAATGCTGGCGATCATTCTCCGTACACCCGCCGCCCGGCCTTCCAGGTGCCAATCACCCGGCCCTCCAGCGCGCGACCGTCGAAGGGGGTGTTCTGCGACTTGCCGGGCAGGGCGCCCGCCTCCACCTTCCAGATGCGGTCCAGGTCGAACAGGCACAGGTCGGCCGCGGCGCCCTTGGCCAGCCGGCCGGCCTCGATCCCGAACACGCGGGCGGGGCCGGCGGTCAGCAGCTCCAGCGCCCGCATCAGCGGCAGGCCGTTGCCGTGCACCTGCGCCAGCGTCACGCCCAGCAGCGTCGCGAGCCCCACGCCGCCCGGATGCGCCAGCGCGAAGGGCAGCCGCTTGTCGTCGGCGTCGCAGGGCTGGTGATCGGACGCGATGGCGTCGATCGTGCCGTCGGCCAGGGCGGCGCAGACGGCCAGGCGGTCGCTGTCGGGGCGCAGCGGCGGCGACAGTTTGGCGTAGGTGCGGAAGTTGCCGATCGCCGTCTCGTTCAGGTCGAAATAGGGCGGCGCGGTGTCGCAGGTGACATGAAGCCCGTCGGCCTTGGCGCGGCGGATCAGTTCCAGCGCCTCGGCGGTCGAGACGTGGGCGAAGTGGACCGTGCCGCCGGTCAGCGCCGCCAGCCTGATGTCGCGGGCCACCAGGATGGCCTCGGCCGCGGCCGGGATGCCCGGCAGGCCGAGCCTGGTCGCCAGCTCGCCCTCGGTGGCGGCCCCCCCGGCCGACAGCGCCGGGTCCTCGGGGTGCTGTACGATCATCGCGCCGAAGCCGCGGGCGTAGGACAACGCCAGGCGCATCATGCGCGCGTCGCCGATCGCCTTCTGCCCGTCGGTGAAGGCGATCGCGCCGGCTTCGCGCAACAGGCCGATCTCCGCCATCTCCTCGCCCTTGCAGCCGCGCGTGACGGCGCCATAGGGCAGCACGGTGATGGCGCCGGTCTCCTCGCCCAGGTTGGCCATCAGGTGCACCAGCGCCGGGTCATCGAGGGCCGGTTTGGAGTCGGGCAGGGCGGCCAGCGTGGTGATGCCGGAGGATGACGCCGCCCGGGCCGCGCTGGCAACCGTCTCGCGGTACTCGTAGCCGGGCTCGCCGAGGCTGGCGCGCATGTCGACGAGGCCGGGGCACAGGATCGCGCCGCGGCCTTCCAAAACCGGCACGCCGTCAGGCCGGCCGATGTTGGCGCCGATCTCCATGATGACGCCGCCGCGGATCAGCAGGCCGCCGACCTCGTCGAGCCCGGTCGACGGGTCGATCAGCCGGACGTCCGTGAACATCAGGTCAGGCATTGCGGCCCCGCCCGCGGGAAAGGACGTCGAGCACCGCCATGCGCACGGCGACGCCCATCTCCACCTGCTCGCCGATCACGCTGTGGATGGGGTCGTCGGCGATGGCGCTGTCGATCTCGACGCCGCGGTTCATGGGGCCGGGGTGCATGACCAGCACGTCTTTCCGGGCGACGGCGAGCTTCGCGCGGTCCAGGCCGAAGAAGCGGAAATACTCGCGGGCGCTGGGCACCAGGCCGCGCACCATCCGCTCCCGCTGCAGGCGCAGCATCATCACCACGTCCACGCCCGCCAGCCCCGATTCCATGTCGTGGAACACCTCCACGCCCAGCCGGGCGGCAGCGGCGGGGATCAGCGTGGGCGGCCCGACGATGCGGACGCGGCTGCCCATGGCGCACAGCAGATGGATGTTCGACCGGGCGACGCGGCTGTGCAGCACGTCGCCGCAGATCGCGACGGTCAGCCCCTCCAGGCTGCCACGGCGGCGGCGCAGCGTCAGCGCGTCCAGCAGCGCCTGCGTCGGGTGCTCGTGGGTGCCGTCGCCGGCGTTGATGACGCTGCTGCTGACCTTCTGGGCCAGCAGGTTGGGCGCGCCGGACTGGTCGTGCCGCACCACCAGCAGGTCGCAGCGCATGGCGTTCAGCGTGCTGGCGGTGTCCAGCAGGGTTTCACCCTTGTTCACGCTGCTGGTGCTGACGGGCATGTTGATGACGTCGGCCCCCAGCCGTTTGCCGGCAAGCTCGAAGCTGGTGCGGGTGCGGGTGCTGTCCTCGAAGAACAGATTGATCAATGTCCGGCCGCGGAGGAGGTCCCGCTGGGTTTTTCCCGATCGGTTGAGCAGCACGTAGCTGTCGGCGAGGTCGAGCAGGAAGGCGATCTCGGGCGGGTGCAGGCCTTCGATGGCGAGCAGGTGGCGCTGCGAGTAGTGCAGGTCGCTCATGCGGCCGCGTAGGCGATACGGGCGAGCGCCTCGTCGCGGCCGAGGGCGGCCAGGGTGGCATCGATGCCGGGGCTCATGGTGCTGCCGGTCAGCGCGGCGCGCAGGGGCTGGGCGACCTGGCCCAGCTTGCGCCCGCGCGCCTCGGCGTAGTGGCGCAGCGCCTCGTCCAGGGCGGGCGGGGAAAAATCCGTCGCGGCCAGGGCGCCGGCAAGGTCGGCGAGCATGGCCTTGTTGTCGGGCGTCAGAAGCGCCTGCGCCTTCGGCTCGAATTCAAGGGGCATGCGGCGGGCCAGGAAGGCTGCACTGTCAGCGAGTTCCACGACGGTCTTCGCGCGTTCTTTCAGCCCCGGCATCAGCATCAGGATGCGGGCGCGCGCGCCGTCCGCGTCCAGCCCGGCCTTGCCGAGCCGCGCCACCACGTCATCGGTCAGTCGCGCATCGTCGGCGCCGCGGAGGTAGACGCCGTTCACCTGCAGCAATTTGGTGTAGTCCATGCGCCCGGCCGACCGGCCGACCCCGCTCATGTCGAACAGCTTGATCACGCTGTCGCGGTCGATGATCTCGGTGTCGCCATGCGCCCAGCCGAGGCGCAGCAGGTAGTTGCACAACGCCTCGGGCAGGTAGCCCTGCTCCTTGAACTCCATCAGCCCCACGGCGCCGTGGCGTTTGGACAGTTTTGCGCCGTCCGCGCCGTGGATCAGCGGCAGATGCCCGAAGCGCGGCAGGTCCCAGCCCATGGCCTTGAAGATCTGCACCTGACGAAACGTGTTGGTCAGATGGTCGTCGCCGCGGATGACGTGGGTGATGTCCATGTCGTGGTCGTCGACGACGACGGCGTGCAGATAGGTCGGGTTGCCGTCGCTGCGCAGGATGATGAGGTCGTCGATCTCCGCGTTGCCGACGCGGACCTCGCCCTGGACCAGGTCGTCGATGACGGTGTCGCCGGTCTGCGGCGCCTTCAGGCGGATGACCGGCTTGATGCCGGGCGGGGCATCGGCCGGGTCGCGGTCGCGCCAGGCGCCGTCGTAGCGGGGCGGCCGGCCCTCGGCGGCGGCGCGTTCGCGCATGGCCTTCAGTTCGTCGGGCGAGCAGTAGCAGTAATAGGCGTTGCCGCGGGCCAGCATCTCGTGCGCCACCTCGGCGTGGCGGGCGATGCGGGTGGACTGGAACACCGGCGGCTGGTCCGGCGACAGGCCGATCCAGGCCAGGCCGTCGAGGATGGCCTGGGTGAAGGCCTCGGTGCTGCGCTCGCGGTCGGTGTCCTCGATGCGGAGCAGGTATTCGCCGCCGTGGTGCCGGGTGAAGAGGTAATTGAACAACGCGGTGCGGGCGCCGCCGATATGCAGCAGTCCGGTCGGGCTGGGGGCGAAGCGGGTGCGGACCATGCGTCGCTGTCTATCATGTTGGCCGGGGGTGGGAAGGGGGGGGTGGGAAGGGGGGGCGGCGGTCAGCGGGTGCGTGCCGAGGTCAGGGCAACGGCATCAGCCGGCTCAGCTTGGTCAGGTCCAGCGCCAGCATCGGCTGTTCGATCGGCAGGCGGGTGAAGCCGTGATGCCGGTAGAAGGCCTCGGCGCCGGCCGAGATCGCGTGCACGATGACCAGCCGCGCTGAAACGCCCTGCGAGGCAAGCAGCGCCCTTCTCACAGCGTCCGTCAGAAGCGCACGGCCCAATCCCGCCCCCTGCGCCGTGCGATCGACGGCCAGCCGGCCCAGCACAACGGCGGGGATCGCCGCAGGCATGTTTCTTCGCATCGAGCCGACGACGTCGCCTGCCATGATCTGCCCCATGCTGAGCGCGAAAAATCCGGCGACAATCGGCGAACCGGCCCGGCAAGTCACGTAGGTCCGGCTGGCCGCGACGAGTTGGTTGTTCAGGGCCCGGTGGCGCAGCCAGTCATCCAGGGCGGGTTCGTTCGAAGCGAAGGCGGATGGATCGTGTCCGGACGTCAGAAGGACAGGGCGGTCGAACAGCGCCCGCGCATCATTCATCGCGCCAAGGCGCTTTGGACCCCAGCAGCCGGACCATGCCCGCCGCCTCGTCCGGTGTGGGCGCGGCGTCCATCCAGTCCATGATCTGCTGGAATGCCTTCGCATCGGCGTCGATGCTCGTTTGATCCAGCAGGATGTTCCGGGCTTCACGTAGCGCCGACGTCAACATGAACTGGGACCGGTTGGCGCCGACGAGTTCGGCAGCCTGATCGATAACGTCACGATCACGCGCTCGGGCACGCAGGTGGATGTTGACTTCGGCGGTCGCGGCAGGTGCTGGCACGCCTTACAGTCCGCTTGTGTGTTGCGGATGTCAACACACTCCGGCGGCATCAGCTCTCAGCGTGCAATTTCCCTGCGGCGCCATTGTTGCTGCACACTGGACCAATCGACGGAGACCCAGCTTGCCCAAGAAGATGCACCTCGGATTCGACTTCTCCTACAGCCACATGGGCGGACGCTGGCGCATGCCCGGCGCCTGGGACACCCACACCTATCCGGACGTGACGATGTTCGAACAGGTCGCCCGTATCGCCGAACGGGGGAAACTCGACATGCTGTTCTCCGGTGACGGCACCGGCGTGCCGGATACCTGGCGCGGCTCCCGCGACGCCGCCATCGAGTGGGGCGTCAACTTCCCGCGGCAGGACCTGCAGCCCGTCATGGTCGCCATGTCCCGCGTCACCAGGCACATAGGGTTCGGCATCACCTATGCGACCAGCTTCATGCACCCGTACTACATGGCCCGGCTGATGAACTCGCTGGATCACGTGACCAACGGCCGCATCGCCATGAACCTGGTCGCCTCCACCCGGCCCGCCGACTTCCGCAACTACGGCTATGACGGCATCTCGGGCCACGAGGAACGCTATGAACGCATGGAGGAGTTCGTCGACGTGTGCCGCAAGCTGTGGGACGCGACGGAGGCGGACGCCATCCTGTGGGACCGCGCGACGGGCCGCGTCGCCGACCCGGCGAAGGTCCATGCGATGTCGCACGTCGGCAAGCACTTCAAGGTCGAAGGGCCGCTGAACACCCCGCCGTCGCCGCAGGGTCGCCCCGTGCTGGTCCAGGCCGGCGGCTCGCCCCGCGGCATCCGCGCCTCCGCCTACGTGTCGGACGTCGTGTTCGGCGGCGACCTCGACCTGTCCTTGCAGATCCGCCAACGGCATGCGCTGGACGAGGCGCTGACGGCGCTGGGGCGCGACCCGGCCAAGGTTGGCATCCTGTGGCAGACCCCCATCGTCGTCGCCGCCACGGCAGCCGAGGCCCGTGCCCGGCGCGAGCTGCTGCTGACCGCGATCCCGCCCGAGGCGATCGGCGCCTATTTGTCGTACAACATCGGCTACGACCTCTCGACCCTGCCGGCCCGCTTCACGATCGGCGAGCTGCATGACGCGATCGTGGCCGGCAACGCCTCGCCCGCCGGCTTCGTGGGAGAGCTGGGCGCCCTGCTGGGGCGCGACACCGAAATGACCCGTGAGGAGTTCCTGGAGCGCGGCGCCCACAGCGCCACCGGCTACGACAAGACGCTGTTCGGCTCCCCGTCGCAACTCGCCGACCAGCTGGAGGAGAAGTTCGAGGCGACCGGCAGCCGGGGCGGCTTCATGCTGGGGCACAGCGTCGCGCTGATCGCTGATCTGACGGGGATCGCCGACCTGCTGGTGCCGGAGCTGCAGCGGCGGGGGCGGTTCCGCACCGAGTACACCGGCAGGACGCTGCGGGAGAACCTGGCCGAGGACTGAGTGCGAGGGACCTGGGGCCCTTCCCACCGCCGTCATAGCGTGTTCCCACCGCCGTCATCGCGAGTTCCCACCGGCCGGATGTATGCCTGAACGCTTATACCAAGGATATTAAGCATTGACCCGTCCGCATCGTCACTGCGAGCTTCTTGCGAAGCAGTCCAGGGCGGCCAGACCTGATCTATCGGTCCTGGATCGCTTCGCAAGGGCTCGCGATGACGAGT
>JAYUCA010000154.1:0-4867 GCA_043740535.1 Rhodospirillales bacterium
GCGGCGACGGTCGTCTGCTGCAGCATGATCTCGCTGAGCCAGACGCGGTAGGCATCGGCCGACTCGCCCTGTCGCGCACGCCATGGCATGCTTCGTCGATGGCGATCGTACCAATCCAGCAGAAGCGCTGCATCCGGGGCCGGCATGTCACCCATCGGGGTTACTGAGGGGGCCTGCCATCGGGGCACGATATGACCATAGACCCGCTGACAGGCAAGGCCACGTCGTTCCGGCACTTTACCGGTCCGCGCCCGATCAGCGCGCTTATCCCGGCAGTGACCCGTCCCGCCTTCAAAAAGCAATCGCCCGCTGCCGCACAGCTGCTGGCGGACTGGGCCGCCATCGTCGGCCCGGACCTGGCGGCGGCCACGCAGCCGCACAGGTTCGCAAGCGGCACGCTGACGCTGGGATGCAGCGGACCCATGGCGCTCGAGCTGCAACACCTGGCCGGCCCGTTGATGGCGCGGATCAACGCATACCTTGGCCATTCCCTCGTGCGTCAGCTGCGGTTCGTGCAGACCGGCCGGCTGCCCCTGCAAGCCGCTGCGGCCCCGCGCCGCAGGGCGCGACTCGACCCCGTTCCGATCGAGGGGCTACCACCCGGCCCGCTGCTGGATGCGCTCGCAGCCTTGGGCGCCTTGGTCCGCGCTAATGCCGCTTGACGCCGGGGGTTGAACGGAGCGCATAAAATGGATGCCTGGCATTAGTCGAGGACTCGATGCAGCTCTTCCGTCGCTCCACCCTTGTTGGACTTGCCTCCGCCGCGGCGATGCGGGTCGCGAACGCGCAACCGGACGATCCCCGCATGGGGGATCGGGCGATCGGCCGCCCCGATGCGAAAGTCATCGTCAACGAATGGTTCAGCCTCACCTGCAGCCACTGCGCCGAATTCCAGAAGGTCACGTTTCCGCAAGTGAAGACCGATCTGGTGGACAGCGGCCGGGTTCGCTACGTCTGGCGCGATTATCCCCTCGACCAGGTCGCGCTGACGGCAGCGATGGTGGCGCGCAGCCTGCCGGCCGAACGGTATGAGCCCTTCATCACGACCTTGCTCGCAACCCAGGACCGCTGGGCCTTCGCCCGCGGCGTGAACAGCACCGAAGAGCTCGCGAAGCTGGCGGCCCTGGCCGGCATGCCGCGTCAGAGCTTCGATGTGGCCATCAACGACACGAGCCTGAAGGCGGCCATCCTCGCTGCCCAGGATGTGGCGGAGAAGAAACTGGGCGTGAACAGCACGCCGAGCTTCATCGTCAACGGCCGCCTGATCTCGGGTGCGGTCCGCTATCCGGCATTCCTGCAATCGGTTGACGCCGCGCAAGGGTAGCTGCGGATGGGCGCGCGGTTCGTCCGGCTCGGGATCTCCGGTTTCAAGAGCTTCGCCGATCCCGCAACCCTCGAGATCCTGCCCGGCCTGACCGGGATCGTCGGGCCGAACGGCTGCGGCAAGAGCAACGTGGCGGAAGCGTTTCGTTGGGCGATGGGCGAGGCGAACGCCCGGCATCTGCGCGGCGGCGAGATGGACGACGTCATCTTCGCCGGCACCTCGCACCGCCCCAGCCGCAACCTGGCTGAGGTCATCCTGACCCTGGAGGACGACTCCAGGGGCTTGCCCCCGCCCTTTACCGGACAGGCGGAGGTGCAGATCGTCCGGCGGATCGAGCGCGGCGCCGGCAGCGCCTACCGCGTCAACGGCCGCGAGGCGCGCGCACGCGACGTGCAGACCTTGTTTGCGGACATGGCCAGCGGCGCCCGGTCATCGGCCATGGTCAGCCAGGGCAGGGTGAGCGCATTGGTCAATGCACGGGCCGAGGACCGCCGGGCAGTTCTGGAGGAAGCCGCGGGCATCACCGGCCTGCATGCACGCCGGGCCGAAGCCGAGACGAAGCTGCGTGCCGCCGAAACCAATCTGGAGCGGGCGGAAGAGCGCCAGACATTGCTCGGCAGGCAACTCGACGGCCTTCGCGTGCAGGCGAAACAGGCCGAGCGTTACCGCAAGGTGGCAACAGACGCCCTCGATGCCGAAGCAGCGCTGCTCGGCATGCAGCGGGCACGCGCGCGACATGCGCGAACCGCCGCCCTGGCTGAACTGTCGGCCACAAGGCTGGTTCTGCAGGATGCGACGGTCGCCGCCACCGCCGCCGAAATCGACCGTGACCGGTTGCTGGACCTGTTGCCGGCCCACCGCGATGCCGAGGCCGCCGCCCGGACGGGACTTGAGCGCGCGCGCGTCGCGCAGGAAGGCGTTGCAGCGGACGCGGCGCGCGCCGCGGCGGCACTATCGGCTGCCCGGCAACGGCATTCTCAGGCCGTCAAAGACCTGGCCCACGCGGCGTCCATCCTTCATGACGCTGAAAGCGCCGATGCCAGACTCGCCGCTGAAGGGGCGGAACTGGAGCGTGGGTCGCTCGGACACCCCGCGGCGCTCGAACGGGCCCGGGCGGAAGCCGAGATGGCAACCGAGGCTTTGCAGGGCGCGGATCAGGTCTCCAGTACCGCCGCGACCCTGGCTACGGAGGCATCGACCCGGGCCGTGGCCAGCCGGCAACTGCTGGACGAGGCGGCGGCGCGGGCGCGACGAGCGGACGCTGCGCAACGGCGGTTGGAAACCGACCGTGAGCAGGCCAACGCCGCGCTTCTTGACCCGGCGAGGCTGGCCGCCGCGGAAAACACGCTCTCTGCCACCGAAGCCGCCGCGACCGACGCCCGGGCCGCGCGGCAAGCGGCCGAGGCTGAGCGGGCGCGCCTTGCTCCCTTGGCCGCGACGGCGCGGGATTCCGAGGCACGGGCCGAGGCCCTCCGCCAGAAGGCCGGCGCCCAGACCGCAGCCCTTGCCGAGGTGCTGGCCGTCAAGGACAATGAGCGTTGGCCGCCGATGGTGGACCGCCTTGCGGTCCCGGCGGGGTTGGAGGCCGCGCTCGGCGCGGCGCTGGGCGAAGAACTGGCGGCGGCGGCCAACCCGGACGCTGCACGGCATTGGCGGCAGATGCCCACGCTTGTGGCCACCCCGCTCCCCGGGCGCCCCTTGCGGGAACTGGTCGATGCGCCGGCCCTCATGGATCGTGCCTTGTCGGGCGTAGGGCTGGTCGATTCGCAGGAAAGCGGAGACGCCGGCCAGGCGTCGCTTCAGCCCGGGCAATCCCTGGTGTCCGAGGCCGGCGGCCTGTGGCGGTGGGACGGGTACACGGTCCGCGCCGGCACGCCGACCGCTGCCGCGGTACGATTGCAGCAACGCAACCGGCTGTCGGTCCTGCGCGATCATCTTGTCGAGGCCGAGCAGGCCGCGACAGCGGCCCGGATCGCAAGGGAAACGGCGACAGCCGCCGAGCGATCCGCCGTTGCCACCGAATTACAGGCCCGCAACCTCACCCGTGAGGCCGAGACGGCCGCAGCCCGCGCCCGCGAGATCGTGCAATCGCTGCGGCTTCGATCCGAGGCAGCCGCCAGCCGCCTGGCGACGTTGGACGAACAGTGGGCGCAACTCGCACCTGAGGCCGATGCCGCTGCGGCGGGGCATGCGATGGCCCAGGCCGAGCACGCGGCGCTGCCGGACCCCACCGCATTGCGCGCGGCCGCAGACCGGGCGCGTGGCCTTGTCGCTGCGGCGCGGACCAGGGACGCGACGGCGAGCCGGGCCGTGGACGCGTTGGAACGAGCGCAGCAGGCCCGCCACGCAAGAATCGCGACGATCGGCCGCGAGCGCGACGACCGCCGCATGCGGGCGGCGGAGTTGGTAGGCCGCGTACGAGATCTGCAGGCCCGGGCCAGCGAGGCCGAGCGCGATGAGATGCGCCTGGCCAGTGCGCCCCAGGAATCGGCCCGGCAAGCCGAAGCGACGAAAGCACGCTATGCCGAATCCGAAGCGACACTGCGGCAGGCGACAGCGGCGCGGCAGGGTGCAGAACGGAGTGCTGACGACGCAACCGCCGCCGCCCGGGCGGCCGAGCATGCAGTGTTCGCCGGCCGGGAGGCTCTTGCCCGCGCCGAAACCGCTTGCAGCGCCGCCGAGCAGAACGCAGCCGCGGCCGATGCGCGTTCCGCAGAGCGGGAGGGCGCGCTTCCGCCGGCCCCGCCCGCGGCTGATCTTTCCGCGAGTGCGGAAGAGCGTATCCGCGCACGGTTGACCCGGCTGGTGCGGGAGCGGGATGAGGTAGGGCCGGTCAACCTGCGTGCCGAGATCGAGGCGAAGACCATCGAGGAGGAGATTGCGACGATCGTCCGGGAGCGCGACGAGCTCGGCGCCGCGATCGCCAAGCTTCGGGGCAGCATCGGACATCTGAACCGGGAAGGCCGTGAACGCCTCTCCGCGGTGTTCCAGACGGTCGACCGCCATTTTCAGGCGTTGTTCGGCAGGATGTTCGGCGGCGGACGGGCGCATCTGGCGCTGGTGGGATCGGACGATCCGCTGCTGGCCGGGCTCGAGATCTTTGCGCAGCCGCCCGGCAAGAAGCTGGCCGCACTCAGCCTGTTGTCGGGCGGCGAGCAGGCCCTGACGGCGCTGAGCCTGATCTTTGCTATTTTCCGGTGCAACCCGGCGCCGCTATGCGTTCTCGACGAGGTGGACGCGCCGCTGGACGATGCGAACGTCGAGCGATTCTGCTCCCTGTTGGCGGACATGGTGCAGGAGACGGGCACGCGGTTTCTGGTGGTGACCCATCACCAGGTGACGATGTCGCGGATGGACCGTCTGTATGGCGTCACCATGCAGGAACGCGGGATCTCGCGGCTGCTGTCGGTCGATCTGTCGCTCGCCGCCGGGTTGCTGCAGGCGGTTGCGGCCGAATAGGCGGTTGGCCGCCTTGACACTGCATCCCCCCGCCGGTAGCAAGCCCGCGCCTACCGAGAGGGGGGCGAGCATGACAGGCGATGG
>JAYUCA010000155.1:0-5116 GCA_043740535.1 Rhodospirillales bacterium
GCGTGTCTTTTGCGCCGATGCTCGCGAAGCCGACGATCGGTGGCGTGTAGTTGAAGGCGTTGAAGAAGCTGTAGGGCGCGAGGTTCAAGCCGCCCTGCGGGTTCATCGACGAAATCCATCCGATCGGCCGCGGCCCCACGATCGCGTTGAACGGGTCGTGCGGCAGGCCGTGGCCTTTGGATGGCTCGTAGTAGTGGGTGTTGGCATCGACGGTCATGCGGGCGTCCTCAAGAAGGGCGGCGGAAGACGCCGGGCTCAGCAGTCCAGGGTGGTGTCGCGCTCCCATTGGGTCAGGTGGTGCATGTAGCTGTCCCACTCCTGGTATTTCAGCTTCGCATACGCGGCGGCGAACGGGGCGCCAAGGGCTTCACGAAGCGTGCCGCTGGCCTCGAAGGCACGGATCGCGTCCAGCAGGTTCAGCGGCAGCCGGCGCGCGCCCTCGATGGCGTGGCCGGCGACATACATGTCGAGGTCCAGGCGCTTGCCGGGGTCCGTGCCCCGGTTGATCCCATCGAGCCCGGCGGCCAGCAGCCCGGCCTGCAGCAGATACGGGTTGGCCGCGCCATCGGCGAGCCGGTACTCGATACGGCCCGGACCGGGCACGCGCACCATATGCGTGCGGTTGTTGCCGCCCCAGCTGACCGTGCTGGGCGACCATGTGGCGCCCGAGGTCGTGACGGGGGCGTTGATGCGCTTGTAGCTGTTCACGGTGGGGTTGGTCAGCGCGCACAACGCCTCGGCATGGGCGACGACGCCGCCCAGGAAGTGATGCGCCAAAGGCGAAAGCCCCAGATCGTCGTCGCCCTTGAAAGCGTTCCTGCCGTCTTTCCAGACGGAGATGTGGGCATGGCAGCCGGAGCCGGTCAGCGCCACGAACGGCTTGGGCATGAAGGTGGCGCGCATGCCGTGCTTCTCGGCGATGGTGCGGACCATGTATTTGAAGAACACATGCCGGTCGGCGGTGACCAGCGCCGGGGCATAGGCCCAGTTCATCTCGTACTGGCCGTTCGCGTCCTCGTGGTCGTTCTGGTACGGCTCCCACCCCAGCGCGTCCATCGCGTCGGCGATCTCGGCGATGACGTCGTAGCGGCGCATCAGCGTCAGCTGGTCGTAGCAGGGTTTCACCTGGCGGTCGGCCTGGTCGGCGATGGCGTGGCCGTCGGGCTGGATCAGGAAGAACTCGGGTTCCACGCCGGTGCGCATCTCGAGGCCCCCGGCCGCCGCCACGACCTGGCGCAGCACGTTGCGCGGGGCCTGGTCGACCAGCTTGCCCCCCATCCACGGGTTCGCCGCCATCCAGCCGACTTCCGGCTTCCATGGCAGCTGGATCAGGCTGGCCGGGTCGGGCACCGCCAGCACGTCGGGGTCGGCGGGGGTCATGTCGAACCACGTCGCGAACCCGGCGAACCCCGCCCCGTCTTCCGCCATGCCGTCGATCGCGCTGGCGGGAACCAGCTTGGCGCGCAGGATGCCGAACAGGTCGGTATAGGCGATCAGGAAGTAGCGGATGCCCCGCTCCTTGGCGATCTTGCTCAGTTTCATTGTCCGGGGATCCACGATGTTCCAGCCAGCGGCACGCGGGCCATGGCGGCGGCTTCAACGGTCAGGGCGACCAGGTCTTCGGGTTCCAGGTTGTGGACGTGGCTTTTGCCGCAGGCCCGCGCGATGGTCTGCGCCTCCAGGGTCAGCACGGCCAGGTAGTTGGCCAGCCGGCGGCCGCCCAGCACCGGGTCCAGCCGTGCCGCCAGCACCGGGTCCTGCGTCGTGATCCCTGCGGGGTCGAACCCCTCGTGCCACGCGTCATAGGCCCCGGCATGGGTGCCGAGCGCCGCATACTCGTCTTCGAACGCCGGGTCGTTGTCGCCCAGCGCCGCCAGCGCCGCGGTGCCGATGCTGACGGCGTCCACCCCCAGCGCCAGCGCCTTGGCGACGTCCGCGCCGTTCCGGATGCCGCCTGACACGATCAGCTGCACCGTCCGGTGCAGCCCCAGGTCCTGCAGCGCCTGCACGGCCGGGCGGATGGCGGCCAGCGTGGGCAGTCCCACGTTCTCGATGAACACGGATTGCGTGGCCGCCGTGCCGCCCTGCATGCCGTCCAGCACCACCACGTCGGCGCCCGCCTTCGCGGCCAGCGCGACGTCGTAATAGGGGCGGGACGCGCCGACCTTCACGAAGATCGGCTTCTGCCAGTCGGTGATCTCCCGCAGCTCCAGGATCTTGATCTCCAGGTCGTCCGGACCGGTCCAGTCGGGGTGCCGGCTCGCGCTGCGCTGGTCGATGCCGGGCGGCAGGGTCCGCATGGCGGCGACGCGGGGCGTGATCTTCTGGCCCAGCAGCATGCCGCCGCCACCGGGCTTGGCGCCCTGGCCGATGACGATCTCGATCGCGTCCGCGGCGCGGAGGTCGACGGGATTCATGCCGTAGCGGCTGGGCAGGTATTGGTAGACGAGGGTCTTGGAGCTTTGACGCTCCTCCTGCGTCATGCCGCCGTCGCCCGTCGTGGTGCTGGTGCCGGCGATGGTCGCGCCACGCCCCAGCGCCTCCTTGGCCTGCGCCGAAAGGGAGCCGAAGCTCATGCCGGCGATGGTGATGGGGATCTTGAGCTCGATCGGCTTCTGGGCATGCCGTGCGCCGAGAATGACGTTGGTGCCGCACCGCTCCCGATAGCCCTCCAGCGGGTAGCGGCTGATGCTGGCGCCCAGGAACAGCAGGTCGTCGAAATGCGGCAGCGGGCGTTTCGCGCCATAGCCGCGGATGTCGTAGATGCCAGTGGCGGCGGCGCGGCGGATTTCGGCCAGCGTGGCGCGGTCGAAGGTCGCGCTTTCGCGCGGGTAGGGGCGTGGGTTCATCAGTATTCGCCAGCGTTGTCGACGTGGAAATGATAAAGCCGCCGGGCCGAGCCGTAGCGGCGAAATTGGGCGGGATCGGCGTCGAAACCGGCCTCTGCCAGGCGCGCGCCGAGGGCGGCCAGGTGTTCGGGCCGCATCTCCTTCTCGATGCAGTCGGCACCCAGGCTCGCCACGCTGCCGCGGACGAACAGCTGCGCCTCGTAGATGCTGTCGCCCAGGCTGTCGCCGGCGTCGCCCAGCACGGTCAATGTGCCGGCCTGCGCCATGAAGGCGCTCATGTGGCCGACATTGCCGCCGACCACGATGTCGACGCCCTTCATGCTGATGCCGCAGCGCGCGGCGGCGTTGCCGTCGATCACCAGCAGCCCGCCATGCGCCGTCGCCCCGGCGGCCGCACTCGCGTCGCCGCGCACGTGGACACGGCCCGACATCATGTTCTCGGCCACGCCGTTGCCGGCATTGCCCTCGATGACGACCGTGGCGCCCTGGTTCATGCCCGCGCAGTAATAGCCGGCGTGGCCCGCGATCTCGATGCGGATCGGGGCGTCGACGCCCACGGCCAGCGCGTGCTGCCCTCGCGGGTTGTCGACGCGCCACAGCGTGCGGTTGGTGTCGGCGGCGAGCGCGTGCAGCGCGGCATTGAGGTCGCGGATGCTGGCGTGGGCGAGGTCCACCAGGTCGCTCACGCGGCACGCTCCCAGGCGTACACGCGCGCCGGCTCCGGCTCCCACACGCGGGCGTGGTCGATGCCGGGCAGATCGACGAGTGCCCGGTACTCGCTGCCGAACGCGACCCAGTCGGCGGTCTCGGCCATCACGGCGGGCTTGCAGCACACGGGGTCGCGCAGCACCGCGAACCCGGTCCGCGTGCCCACCACGAAGGTGTAGAACCCATCGAGGTCTTTCAGGCCCGCGTGCAGGGCGCCTTCCAGCGTGTCGCCCTTCTGCATGCGCCACGACAGATACGCCGCCGCGACCTCGGTGTCGTTCTCGGTCTCGAACCGGAAGCCCTCGCGCACCAGCATCCGGCGCAGGCCGTTATGGTTCGACAGGCTGCCGTTATGCACCAGGCACTGGTCCTGGCCGGTGGTGTACGGGTGCGCGCCGTCGGTCGTGACGGCGCTTTCGGTCGCCATGCGGGTGTGCCCGATCCCGTGGGTGCCGGACATCCCCGGCAGCCCGAACCGCGCGGCCACGTCGGCGGGCAGGCCGACCTCTTTGTAAAGTTCCATCCGGTGGCCTTCGCCGACGATCGCGATATCCGGCCGTTCCGCCAGCGCGGCGCGGATTCCGGCCACGCGATCCTCGGGCAGGTGCAGCACGGCGTGGGTGTCGCGGATATCGACGGGCAGGCCGAAACCGGCGGCCAGGGCGGCGAAATCCGTGCCCGCCGGGCCGCGCAGCGTCAGCTTCACAAGGGCGTCGTCGCCGCCGTAGACGGCGAACCCGGCGCTGTCAGGCCCGCGGTCGCGCATCGTGGCCAGCATGGCGGCCAGGTGCGCGCCCAATTCCGGTTCGAGGCCGGGGCGCTTCAGGAACAGGCCAACGATGCCGCACATGCTGCAACCTTTCTGCTGACGATCTTGCCGATGACCTACCTGTCCATCATCATCCACTCAAGACAGTAAGGTGCAAGCATGTCCCCCCTGCCCCTGGCCGGCCCGGCGCTTCGCCGCCACTTCCTGGACTGGCTGACCCGCTTCTCCGCCTTCGTGCGGGACGTCGATTACGCGTCAGCCCGGCCGCTGTTCCACCCCGAGGTGCTGGCGTTCGGCACCCACCGCGACATCATCCCGGGCCTGGAGGCCTGGATCGCGACCCAGTGGGACAACGTGTGGCCGAAGACGACGGACTTCACGTTCGATCTCGAAGGCACGCATATCCTGGCCTCGGCAGATGAGAGCATGGCTGTGGTGGTGACGCCCTGGACCAGCACGGGATACCACACGGACGGCGCCCCGTTCGACCGGCCGGGCCGGGCGACGATGGTGTTCAACAGGCTGGACGGCGCGTGGCTGTGCACCCATTCCCACATGTCGCTGAACCGCGGCGTCCCGCAGACAAGCCACGCGGACCGGCCGGTGAAGGCGCGCTAGAGCGGCATCGTTTCAGGTTGCTTGGAACTGAAACGAGGTTCCGCGTTCTGAGAGCGTCATCGTTTGAGGTTGACCTAGCATTACAGTTGCACCTTCCAGCGAACTCTGAATCAATGGGCAACCATGATTCGGAGGTTCATGGATGGCGCTGGCATCGATCGAGACGACGTTG
>JAYUCA010000156.1:0-4177 GCA_043740535.1 Rhodospirillales bacterium
CGCCCCGGCCTGATGCGCGACGGAGTGTTCGGGGTGGTGCTGCTGGCCGTCCTGCTGCTGCTGCCGGTGGTGTTCCCGCAGCCGGCGCTGCGGGATTTCCTGATCTACGTGATCGCCTACGGGCTGCTGGCGATGTCGCTGAACCTGCTGATCGGGCTGACCGGGCTGGTCGCCTTCGGGCATGCGGCGTTCTTCGCCTCGGGCGCCTACGTGTTCGGCCTCGTGATGCAGTCCGGACAGGCGTCCATCCCGGTGGCGATGCTGGCGGCGGTGGTCGGCTCGGCGGTGTTGGCGCTGGCGATCGGGGCCGTGTGCGTGCGGCTGACGGACATCTACTTCTCGTTCATCACGCTGGCGTTCCAGATGTTCCTCCACAGCGTGATCCTGACCTGGGTCAGCCTGACGGGCGGCGACCAGGGGCTGCAGGGCGGCATCCCCCGGCCGCCGTTCCTGGGCATCGACCTCAACGACCCGCGCGCGCTGTATGCCGTCTGCGTCGTGCTGTTCATCGTGTGCATCGGCATCATGCGCCAGGTCTCGCAGTCGCCGTTCGGCTACACGCTCCGCCTCATCCGCGACAACCCGGCGCGGGCCGACTTCCTGGGCGTCGACGTGCGGCGCATGAAGCTGGGCGTGTTCGTGCTGGCGGGCGCCATGGCGAGCGTCGGCGGCATCGTGCTGGCGCTGTTCGTGTCGGGCGCCTACCCGGAGTTCGCGTTCTGGACGACCTCGGGCGAGGCGATCTTCATGCTGATGCTGGGCGGCACCCAGCTGTTCCTGGGGCCCGTGGCCGGCGCGCTGATCCTGGAGACGCTGAACCACTACATCACGATCTACACCGAGTATCACGGCCTGGTGCTGGGCCTGATCATCCTGCTGATCACGCTGGGGCTGCGGCGCGGCATCGCCGATTCGATCTATGCGGCCATCATGGAGCGGCGGCGGGCGCGGCGCGTGGCGGCGCCCCCTGCCCTGCCCCCTGCCCCGATCCAACCCTCCCGCAGCGAGACCGTGTGATGCTGTCCGTGTCCGGCCTGACGAAGGCGTATGGCGGGGTCCGCGTCACGCAGGGGGTGTCGATCGACTTCCCGGCCGGGTCGCTGACGGCGATCATCGGCCCGAACGGCGCCGGCAAGACGACGTTCTTCAACCTGGTGTCCGGCCAGGTGCGGCCCGATGCCGGGCGCATCGTGTTCGACGGGCAGGACATCACCGGGCTGTCGAGCCTGCAGATCGTGCGCCGCGGCATGGCGCGGGCGTTCCAGGTGGCGTCGCTGTTCCCGACGCTGACGGTGCGGGAGGCTTTGACCGCGGCCGTCATCTCCCACCAGCGGCGGTCGTGGCAGGTGCTGTCGCGGTTCCCGCTGGCGGACGCGCGGGCGCGGGTGGAGGAATTGCTGGAGCTGATGGGGCTGGGCGACTCGGCAGACACGCTGTCCAGCATCCTGTCGCATGGCGACCAGAAGCTGCTCGACATCGGCCTGGCGCTGGCGATGAACCCGAAGGTGCTGCTGCTGGACGAGCCGACGGCCGGCATGGGGCCCGACGAGCGGTGGCGGATGATCGAGAAGGTGCACAGCCTGTGGCAGCGGGAGCGCCTGACGGTGCTGTTCATCGAGCATGACATGGACATCGTCTTCAAGATCGCCCAGCGCATCTACGTGCTGAAATACGGCGCGGTGCTGGCGCAAGGCACCGCGGACGAGGTCCGGAACAACAGCGAGGTCATCGAGGCGTATCTGGGCACGGACCACCGCGTGGCCGCCGCGCTGGGCGAGGCCTGAGATGCCCGCCCCGCTGCTGCGCATGGAACAGGCGGACGTGTTCTATGGGCCGAGCCAGATCCTGTTCGCC
Source organism: Rhodospirillales bacterium (assembly GCA_043740535.1). Lineage (GTDB taxonomy): Bacteria > Pseudomonadota > Alphaproteobacteria > Acetobacterales > Acetobacteraceae > JBBROS01. The sequence goes on from JAYUCA010000156.1 coordinate 1,855, forward strand.
GTCGACCTCTCGGTCGAACAAGGCGAGACCATGGCGCTGCTCGGCCGCAACGGCGCCGGCAAAAGCACGACGTTCAAGGCCATCGCCGGCATCGCCCCGCCTCGGCACGGCCGCATCATGCTGGGCGAGCAGACCATCTCGGGCCGCGCGCCCTACCGGATCGCCCGCGCCGGCATCGGCTACGTGCCGGAAGACCGCCAGGTGTTCCCGGACCACAGCGTGCACGACAACCTGCTGATCGGCGCCAAGCGGGGGCCGCAGGGGCAGGCCGACTGGACGACGGCCCGCATCTACGAGGTGTTCCCGCTGCTGGCCTCGATGCAGCAGCGCCGCGCCGGGCGGCTGTCGGGCGGCGAGCAGCAGATGCTGACCATCGCGCGGACGCTGATGGGCAACCCCGACATCCTGCTGCTGGACGAGCCCAGCGAAGGTCTGGCCCCCATCATCGTGCAGGCCATCGGCAGCCTGATCCGCACCCTGCGCGGCATGGGCGTCACGATCCTGATCGCCGAGCAGAACATGCAGTTCTGCCTGGGCATCGCGACGCACGCGACGATCGTGGACAAGGGGCACGTGGTGTACCGCGCCACCATCGAGGAACTGCGCGCCAACGACGCCGTGGTCAAACGGTACCTGGCGGTGTGATTGACGTTTCGTAGGGCGGATAAGCGCAGCGCCATCCGCCGCTTCATGCAGCGGGCCCTCTGAAGTGGCGGATGACGCTTCGCTTATCCGCCCCACGCGGTCGAGTGTCTTCAAAGGAACAAACCCATGACGGAGCGTGACGAGGGACGGGGCCGGGTCGTGGTGGTCACCGGCGGCGCAAGCGGCATCGGCCTCGCATCGGCCGCCGTGCTGGCCGGGCGGGGCTGGCGGGTGGTGATCGGGGACCTAGACATCGAGCGTTGCCGGGAAGCGGCCCGGCCGATCGGGGCGGAGGCCTGGGCCTTCGACGTGTCGGACGAGGCTGCGACCGAGGCCGCCATCGCGGGCATCGAGCAGCAGGTCGGGCCCGTGGCGGCGTTGATGGCCAATGCCGGGCTGATCCAGGCGCCGACGCCGCCCGAGGATTCCACGCTGGCCGACTTCGACCGGATCATCGCGGTGAACGTCCGCGGCGTCTACGTGTCCTGCCTCGCCGCCGGCCGGCGCATGGCCCGGCGCGGCGCGGGCGGCATCGTCATCACCGGATCGGTCACCGCGTCGCGCACCGCGCCGCTGCACGCCTATGCGCCGGCCAAGGCGGCGGCGGTGCACATGGCCAAATGCCTGGCGGCGGAATGGGGGCGGTCCGGGGTGCGGGTCAACGCGGTGTCGCCGGGCTACGTCGGCACCCCGCCGCTGCTGGCCGCCATCCAGCAGGGGCAGCGCGATCCGGAGTTGTTGCGCGCCGGCGCCGCGTTGGGCCGCATGGTCGAACCGTCGGAGATCGGCAAGGCCGTGGCCTTCCTGCTGTCGGACGACGCGGCTGCGATCACCGGCATCGACCTGCCGGTGGATGCGGGCTGGCTGGCCAGCGCGCATCTGTCGACCTATGGCGGGGTGCGGCCGGCCCGCGGCTGACGGCGCGCGGGCCGCGCGGCCGCCGCAGCCTCGGCGCCCACCATCCGCAGCACGAGTTCGGTCAGCTCCTCGCTGGTCTGCTCGAGGGTCAGCCGGCCGTCGGCGCGGTACCACACGTAGGCCCAACTCACCATGCCGCCGATCGCCAGGCCCGCCATCCTGGTGTCGCGGATCTGGAACGCACCGGCCGCAACCCCCTCATCCAGCAGTGCCACCAGCTTGTGGTCGAAGGCCCGGCGCATGTCGCTGATGCGGTGGAAATCCCCGGGCGCCAGGTTCTTCTCCTCGCGGGAGAAGATCGCGATGTGGCGCTGGCTCTGCAGCACGGCCGTCACGAAACGGCGCGCGACCTCCGCCAGGCGGTCGGTGGGCGGGCCGCGCATGCTGGTCAGCACGTCCTCCAGCGCCTGCAGCGCCGACGCGATGCCGCGGGAGCAGATTTCGGCCAGCAGTTCGGCCTTGGACGTGAAGTGGGCGTAGATGAACGGCTTGGTGACGTTCATCTGCTCGGCAATGGCATCGAGCGAGGTGTTCTCGTAGCCCCGGTTGTAGAACAGCTCGGCCGCGACGGCGATCGTCCGCTCCCGCTTCAGGGCAGCGACTTCGTCGCGGATGCCCATGATGGGGATGGGGCTGGCGAGGGCCATGGGACTCGGCGATCCTTTTCGAGCGGGGGTCATCGATGGGTCAAGAAACACGATCGAAGCGGAGTTTCAACCCGCACGGTAACTTTCCATACCGGCGACGGCTGGTCGGGAAT
>JAYUCA010000157.1:0-1541 GCA_043740535.1 Rhodospirillales bacterium
TCCAGGTCTTCTGGCCGTTGACCACGTAATGGTCGCCGTCCTTCACCGCGGAGGTCCTGAGGCTGGCCAGGTCAGACCCGGCGCCCGGCTCGCTGAAGCCCTGGCACCACCAGATGTCGAGGTTGGCCGTCGCCGGCAGGAACTGGCGCTTCTGGTCCTCGCTGGCGAACTGCGCGATGACGGGGCCGACCATGTTCGCGTTGAACCCCAGCGGCGGCGGCACGCAGGCCTGCTGCATCTCGTCCTGGTAGATGTACAGCTGCACCGGCGACCAGTCCTGCCCGCCCCAGGCCGCCGGCCAGTGCGGCACGGCAAGGCCGTGCGCGTTCATGATGCGCTGCGCAGCCACCTGGCTGTCCCGCGCGACGTGCTCGCCGCGCTTGACCTGGTCGCGGATGCTGGATGGGATTTGCGTGGCGAAGAACTCCCGCATGCGTTCGCGGAAGTCGGTTTCCTCGGCGGTGAAGCTCAGGTCCATGGTCTGTCCCTCCTCAAGCGATCTCGAATAGCCCGGCCGCACCCTGGCCGCCGCCGATGCACATGGTCACGACGACCAGCTTCGCACCCCGCCGCTTGCCCTCGATCAGCGCGTGCCCGGCCATCCGCGCGCCGCTCATGCCATAGGGGTGGCCGACCGAGATCGCGCCGCCATCGACGTTCAGCCGATCCGGCGGCAGCCCCAGCCGGTCCGCGCAGTACAGCGCCTGGCTGGCGAAGGCCTCGTTCAGCTCCCACAGGTCGATGTCGTCGATGCTCAGCCCATGCCGGGCCAGCAGCCGGGGCACGGCGTAGACCGGGCCGATCCCCATCTCGTCCGGGTCGCAGCCGGCGACTGCCATGCCGCGGAAGATGCCCAGCGGCGCGATGCCCCGCCGCGCCGCCTCGGCGCCGGACATCAGCACGCAGGCCGAGGCGCCGTCGCTGAGCTGGCTGGCATTGCCGGCGGTAATGAACTGGTCCTCGCCGCGGACCGGCTTCAGCTTGGCCAGACCTTCCATGGTGGTTTCGGGGCGGTTGCCCTCGTCCTGGCGCAGCATCGCCGGCTCGTGCCGGGTTTCGTTGGTCGCCTTGTCGGTCACGGCCTTGGTGGTCTCCATCGGCACGATCTCGGCATCGAACCGCCCGGCCTGCTGCCCGGCCGCGGTGCGCCGCTGGCTTTCGAGCGCGAATTCGTCCTGTCGTTCGCGCGCAATGCCGTAGCGGGACGCGACGATGTCCGCGGTCTCGATCATCGGCATGTAGATCGCGGTGTGCTGGTCCAGCCACTCGTCGCGGTAGCGCGCCACGTTCATGCTGGGCTGCACCAGGCTGATGCTCTCCATGCCGCCGGCGACCGCCACCGCCACGCCGTCGCGCACCACGGCGTTGGCGGCGATCGCGATGGCCTGCAGACCGGATGAGCAGAACCGGTTCACCGTCATCGCCGCCGCACTGGACGGCAGCCCGGCCCGCAGCGCCGCCTGGCGCGCGATGTTGCCGCCGGTTGCGCCTTCCGGGAAGGCGCAGCCCATCACCACCTCCTCGATCTCGGCAGGATCGAC
>JAYUCA010000158.1:0-3782 GCA_043740535.1 Rhodospirillales bacterium
CACAGTCTCGACTTCAGGGAGTTCCGGCATCCTTCTATTGACGTATATGCTCGCTGCATGACCGGCAACACCGACTTCGGCTATCGCACCGTCCCCGTCGAGGCCAAGAAGCCGATGGTCCGCGCCGTGTTCGACAGCGTCGCACCCCGCTACGACCTCATGAACGACCTGATGTCGCTCGGCATCCACCGGCTGTGGAAGCGCGACTTCGTCCAGGGCCTCGACCCGCGCCCCAACCGCACCCTGCTGGACCTCGCCGGCGGCACCGGCGACATCAGCTTCGCCTGGCGCGCCCGCGGCGGCGGCCCGGTGATCCTGACCGACATCAACGCAGAAATGCTGCGGGTCGCCGAAACCCGCGCCGCCGGCGACGCCCACGTCACTATCCTGGTCGCCGATGCCGAAGCCCTGCCGATCCCGGACCGCTCCGTCGATCGCGTCACCATCGCCTTCGGCCTGCGCAACTGCACCGACAAGCAGGCCGTGCTGAACGAGGCCCGCCGCGTGCTGCGCACGGGCGGCCAGTTCCACTGCCTGGAGTTCAGCCGCCTCCAGGTCGCAGCCCTGGCTCGCCCATACGACGCCTGGTCGTTCCAGGTGATGCCGCGCCTGGGCCAGCTGGTTGCCGGCGACGCCGATAGCTACCGCTACCTGGCCGAGAGCATCCGCACCTTCCCCGATCAGGAGACGCTGGCGGCGATGATGCGCCGGGCCGGGCTGGCCCGCGTCCGCCACCGCAACCTCACGGGCGGGATCGCCGCCATCCACAGCGGCTGGCGGCTGTGAACAGCGTCCTTCTGATCGTCAGCGGTGGGATCGCCGCGTACAAGGCCCTCGAACTCGTGCGGCTGCTGAAAAAAGAAGGCATCGGCGTCACCGCCGTGCTGACCGCGAACGCGAAGCGCTTCGTCACGCCGCTCAGCCTCCAGGCCCTGACCGAGACCCAGGTTTTCGACGACCTGTGGTCGCTGACCGACGAGTCCGAGATGGGTCACATCCAGCTGAGCCGCGCCGCGGACCTGGTCGTCGTGGCGCCCGCCACCGCGAACGTTCTGGCCAGGATGGCGGCAGGGCTCGCCGACGACCTGGCCACCACGGTGCTGCTCGCCACCGACAAGCCCGTGCTGGTCGCGCCGGCGATGAACGTCCGCATGTGGACGCACGCCGCGACCCGGGCGAACCTGGTCACGCTGAAATCCCGCGGCGTCCACCAGGTCGGTCCCGATGCAGGCGCCATGGCCTGCAACGAGCACGGCTATGGCCGCCTGGCCGAGCCGGCGCAGATCCTTCTTGCCATCAAGGCCCTGCTGAACCCCTGCCAGCCCCTGGGGGGCCGCCACATCCTGGTCACCAGCGGCCCCACGCACGAGCCGATCGACCCCGTCCGCTACATCGCCAACCGCAGCAGCGGCCAGCAGGGCCAGGCCATCGTGAGGGCGTTGCTGGCGTTGGGCGCCCGCGTGACGCTGGTGCAGGGCCCGGTCGGCCTGGCCGATCCGCCGGGCGCCACGCTTGTGAAGGTCGAGACCGCGGCGGAGATGCTCGCCGCCTGCGAGGCAGCCCTGCCCGTCGACGCCGCCATCTGCGCCGCTGCGGTGGCGGACTGGCGCGTGGCCGCCGCGTCTGACCGCAAGCTGAAGAAGCAGCCGGGCGCCGCGCCGCCCGCCTTGGCGCTGACGCCCAACCCCGACATACTGGCCACGTTGTCCGCACCTGGTCCGAACCGTCCCGCCCTGGTGGTCGGCTTCGCCGCCGAGACCGACGACGTCGTCGACAATGCCGCCGCCAAACGCCTCCGCAAGGGCTGCGACTGGATCGTCGCCAACGACGTCCGCCCCGAGACGGGCATCATGGGGGGCGCGCACAACCAGGTCACGCTGATCACGGCCGACGGGGCGGAGGCTTGGCCCGCCCTGCCCAAACCGGAGGTCGCCGCCCGCCTGGCCGCGAGGATCGCCGGCGCCCTGGCGTCAGCGCCCGGGGCCGTCAGGTGCGCGCCAGCACCCGCGCATCCACCTGGCGATGGAACATCGTGACATATCCTGTGACGCTTTTCTGGGCCACCACGTTCAGATAGGGCTGCACGATCGGCACGTAGGGCACGTCCTGCATCGCCAGCGCGATCATCCGCCGGCGCGCCGCGTTCCGCTCGTTGTCGTCCGCGCTGCCCTGCGCCACCGCGATCAGCCGGTCCATCTCGGGGCTCGCATACGCCGCGCCGTTGCCTGGGGCGGTCTTCGAGCCCTGGTACATCTGCGAGAAGAAATACTCCACCTGGTCGAACCACGTCCCGAACTGGAACAGGAAGAACGGCAGCTCCCGCCGTTCGATCAGGCCCCGCACCTCGCCGGCCGGGCGCCGGTCGATCGCCGCCGACACGCCGATCTCGCGCAGCGCCTCCTGCATCAGCAGCGCCACCGGATGGTCGATCGACGCCGTCCCCAGGTCATAGGACAGCGTCGTCTCGAACCCGCCGTCCAGCCCGGCCGACTGCAGCAGCGCCTGCGCCCGGGCCGGGTTCGTGCGGTATGGAAAGGCCTGGGGCCATGCCAGCCCCTCGGCGCCCATGCCGGGGCGGGGCGGCCCGCCCCAAAGCGGCCGCCCACGGCCCAGCAGCGCGTTGTTCAGGATCCGGTCATAGGGGATCGCCGAGGCGATCGCCTGCCGCACCCGCACGTCATCGAAGGGCGGCGTGCGCGTGTTCATCCCCACGAAGTACATCGTGTTCGCCATCGGCCCGCCCAGCGCGCGCAGCTTCGGCTCCCGCGCCAGGTCCACGACGTCGCGCACCGGCAGGTCCGGCGCCAGGTCCGCGTCGCCCCGCAGCAGAAGCGCGCGGCGGTTCCCGGTCGACGGCACCTCCCGGATCACCACCTGCCTGAATGCCGGCAGGGGCCCGCTGCGCCAGTTCTCGTTGCGGATCAACACCGTTTCCAGCCGGGGCGTCCAGGTGTCCAGCCGGTATGCGCCGCCGCCCGCCGCGTTGGTCTTGACCCAGGCCTGCGCCCAGGGGTCCTCGGCCGTCGCATGACGCCTGCACAGCGCCGCATTGAGCACGCTCGGCTGGATCACGGCGAGGCCGGGCAGCGCCAGCGCGTTCCTGGACCCGAGCTCCACCCGCACCGTCCGCGGGTCGATGACGACGAACTGCTCCGCCCGCTCGAAGCCGCCTGCCCGCATCTGGCTGGCCGGCGCCGGGTTGGCGACGGCGCGGTCCAGCGACCATTTCACGTCCGCAGCCGTCACCGGCGCGCCGTCGTGGAAAACGGCGTCGTCCCGTAACGTGAACGTGATCGACAGCCCGTCCGACGCGACGGACCAGCTTTCGGCCAGCTCTGGCACGATCCGGTTGAAATCGTCGCTCCTGCCGCCATCCACCAGGTCCTTGGCGCCGAACGCCACCAGCCGGTCGTACAACATCCAGGTAACGCCCAGCGTCGACGGGTTCACGCCCAGCCCCTGCGGGTCCAGGCTGTTCTGCCCGGCCTCGACGGCGATCAGCAGCGTCTCCGCCCGGGTCTGCGCCACGGCCCGCCCAGAGGCCAGCAGCGGCGCCACCCAGGCCGGCATGGCCGTCAACACGTCGCGTCGGAACAAGCGGTTCTCCTGGGATCATGTCCCGTCCGTCTACCACCCGCGGGCAATGCCCGGCCAGGGTCGCCATCGCACCGCCGCCATCGCGCCGCAACCCTGGCGCCGCGCCGCCTGGCGCGCTATCGGCCCACCATGATCCGACGCCTCAAAGCGGCCTGGGGCCGCCTCCTGCTCCGGTTTGCCTGGGG
>JAYUCA010000159.1:0-3974 GCA_043740535.1 Rhodospirillales bacterium
CTCGGCCTCGGACAGCAACGACAGCCGGTTTGCCGCCCCACGCTCCTTGAACGACCCGATCGCCTGCAGGTTCTCGAGCTTCAGCGTCACCACAGCGCCCGTGGCCCGGCTGATGGCGTCGGACGGCAGGGCAGGGGTCCGCAGCACGCGTCCCGCGATGCGGGCGGCAGCGGCCTCGACGTCGGCGACGGTGATCATGTCGGGTGGGACTACCCGAACTTGATCTCCATGATCTCGTACGTCCGGTCCCCGCCCGGGGCCGGGACCGACACCGTGTCGCCCACCTTCTTGCCGATCAGCGCCTTCGACAACGGCGAGGAGATCGACAGCCGGGCCAGCTTGATGTCGGCCTCGTGCACGCCGACGATCTGATAGGTCGCTTCCTTTTCAGTCTCTTCGTCGACGACCTTCACATGCGCGCCGAACATCACGCGGTCCCCGGACAGGGTGGCCGGGTCGATCACCTCGGCCGCCGAGACGATTTCCTCCAGCTCGATCACCCGGCCTTCGATGAAGGACTGGCGTTCGCGCGCGGCGTGGTACTCGGCGTTCTCGCTGAGGTCGCCGTGGCTGCGGGCTTCGGCGATGGCGCGGATGATGGACGGCCGCTCCACCGACTTGAGGTGGCGCAGCTCTTCTTCGAGGCGCTGCAGGCCGGGGCCGGTCATGGGGAACTTCTGCAACGCAAGGGTCCTCGGCTATTGGGTAGACACGGACGCGCGACGCCCGGGGGTCAACCCGGGCGCCGCGGCCGCTAGAACGATCCGCGAAAGTAGGACTGCAACGGCGCGACTTCAAGCGTCCCGGCTTTCAGGGCCGCGATCGCGTGCACGGCGGCCCGTGCGCCGGCGATCGTCGTGTAGTGCGGCACCCCATGCGTCAGCGCGCTGCGGCGGATGTCGAAGCTGTCCGCGACCGACTGCGCCGCCCCCGCGGTGTTGATCACCATCTGCACCTCGCCGGATTGGATGCTGTCGACGCAGTGCGGCCGCCCCTCCAGCACCTTGTTCACCACCCGCACCGGCAGCCCGGCGTCGCGGATGCGCCCCGCCGTGCCCCGCGTCGCCATGATGCCGAACCCCATCTCGTGCAGCCGCCGCGCCATCGGCACCAGGCCGCCCTTGTCGCCGTCGCGCACCGACAGGAACACCGTGCCCGCCTCCGGCAGCTTCACCCCGGCGCCGAGCTGGCTTTTCAGGAACGCCCGCTCGAAGCTCGCGTCCAGGCCCATCACCTCGCCGGTGGATTTCATTTCCGGCCCCAGGATCGTGTCCACGCCGACGAAGCGGGCGAAGGGGAACACCGCTTCCTTCACCGCGACATGCGGGGCGATCGCGTCGTCGTCCAGCCGGAACTCGCTGAGTTTCGCGCCGGCCATCACCCGGGCGCCGATCTTGGCCACCGGCACCCCGGTCGCCTTCGCGACGAAGGGCACCGTGCGGCTGGCGCGGGGGTTCACCTCTAGCACATAGACCAGGTCCTCCTTGATCGCGAACTGCACGTTCATCAGGCCAACGACGCCCAGCGCGCGCGCCATCTCCTCCGTCTGCGCCTTCAGCTCCGTCACGATCGACGGGCTGAGCGAGTAGGGCGGCAGGGAGCACGCGCTGTCGCCGGAATGGATGCCGGCCTCCTCGATGTGCTCCATCACGCCGGCGACGTACACGGTGTGGCCGTCGCAGATGCAGTCCACATCGACCTCGATGGCGTCGTTCAGGTAGCGGTCGATCAGCACCGGGCCGGTCGCCAGCGTCGCCTCGCCGTGCGTCTTCATGTAGCGCAGCAGCCCGCTGCGATCGTGCACGATCTCCATCGCCCGGCCGCCCAGCACGTAGCTGGGACGCATCACGACCGGGAAGCCCACCCGCTCGCACACCGCCAGGGCCTCCGCCGTGGAGCGGGCGATGCCGTTCTCCGGCTGCCGCAGCCCGAGCTTCTGCAGCAGCGCCTGGAACCGCTCCCGGTCCTCGGCCGCGTCGATGGCGTCCGCCGACGTGCCCAGGATGGGGATCCCCGCGGCCGACAGCGCCTGGCTGAGCTTCAGCGGCGTCTGCCCGCCATACTGCACGATGCAGCCCAGCACGGTCCCGTTCGACTCCTCCCGCCGCACCAGCGCGATCACGTCCTCGGCGGTCAGCGGCTCGAAATACAGCCGGTCGCTGGTGTCGTAGTCGGTGCTGACCGTTTCCGGGTTGCAGTTGACCATGATGGTCTCGAACCCGGCGTCACGCAGGGCGTAGGCGGCGTGGACGCAGCAGTAATCGAACTCGATGCCCTGGCCGATCCGGTTCGGCCCGCCGCCCAGGATGATGATCTTCTGCCGGTCCGTGGGCGCCGCCTCGCAGTGCGGCGTGCCGAAGCCGCCTTCGTACGTCGAATACATGTAGGGCGTGGCCGAGGCGAACTCCCCGGCGCAGGTGTCGATCCGCTTGTAGACCGGCAGCACGCCCAGCCTGGTGCGCAGCGCGGTCACCTCCGTCTCCGGCCGCCCGGCCAACGCCGCCAGCCTGTGGTCGGAGAAGCCCAGCGCCTTCAGCCGCCGCATCGCCGTCGCGTCGGACGGCAGGCCGCTGGCCGCCACCTGGCGCTCCGCATCGATGATGCCCTCCAGCTCGCGCAGGAACCAGGGGTCGAACTTGCAGGCGTCGTGGATGTCCTCGACGCTGAGCCCGGCCCGCAGCGCCTGGGCGGCCATCAGCAGCCGGTCCGGACGGGGGGCCGACAGCGCGGCGCGGAAGGCGTCGTGCCCGCCATCGCCGGGCGCTTCCACCGGATCCAGCCCGTGCAGCCCGGTCTCCATGCTGCGAAGGCCCTTCTGCAACGCCTCGGCGAAGCTGCGGCCGATGGCCATCGCCTCGCCGACCGACTTCATGCTGGTGCCCAGCAGCGCCGGCGTGCCCGGGAACTTCTCGAAGGTGAAGCGGGGGATCTTCACGACGACATAGTCGATCGTCGGCTCGAAGCTGGCGGGCGTCGAGATTGTCAGTTTGCCGTCGACGACGACGGAGGTGATGTCGTTGGCCAGCTCGTCCAATGTGTAGCCGACGGCCAGCTTCGCGGCGATCTTGGCGATCGGGAAGCCCGTCGCCTTGCTGGCCAGCGCGCTGCTGCGGCTGACGCGCGGGTTCATCTCGATGACCAGCAGGCGGCCATCGGCCGGGTTGACGGCGAACTGCACGTTGGACCCGCCGGTTTCCACGCCGATCTTCCGCAGGCAGGCGATGCTGGCGTCCCGCATCATCTGGTATTCCTTGTCAGTCAGCGTCAGCGCCGGGGCCACCGTCACGCTGTCGCCGGTATGCACGCCCATCGGATCGACGTTCTCGATCGCGCAGATGATGATGCAGTTGTCGTTGCAGTCGCGCACGACCTCCATCTCGTACTCTTTCCAGCCGAGCACGCTCTCCTCGACCAGCACCTCGTTGGTCGGGCTGGCATCGATGCCGGAGGCGACGATCTGCTCGAACTCCTGCCGGTTGTAGGCGATGCCGCCGCCGGTGCCGCCGAGGGTGAAGCTGGGCCGGATGACGGCGGGCAGGCCGACCTCGGCCAGCACGGCGCGGGCTTCTTCCAGGCTGTGGGCGATGCCGGATTTCGGGCTTTCGATGCCGATCTCGGCCATTGCGTCGCGGAACTTCAGCCGGTCCTCGGCCCGGTCGATCACGTCCGCCTTCGCGCCGATCAGCTCGACGTTGTATTTCTTCAGCACGCCTGAGGCATCCAGCTTCATCGCCGTGTTCAGCGCCGTCTGCCCGCCCATGGTCGGCAGCAGCGCGTCCGGCCGCTCCCGGATGATGATCTTCTCGACCATCTCCGGCGTGATCGGTTCCACATACGTGGCGTCGGCCAGGCCGGGGTCGGTCATGATGGTGGCGGGATTCGAGTTGACCAGGATGACCCGGTAGCCCTCAGCTCTTAAAGCCTTGCACGCCTGCGCCCCCGAGTAGTCAAACTCGCAGGCCTGGCCGATGACG
>JAYUCA010000160.1:0-2898 GCA_043740535.1 Rhodospirillales bacterium
CCCATCCGGTTCAGCTCCGGCACATGCATGAAGCGGTTCTCGAAGATCGTCTCCGTCACCATCGCCGCACCTTCGGCCACCGACATCACCGCCATGAACTGCGCCTGCATGTCGGTGGGGAAGCCCGGGTAGGGCTCCGTCATCGCGTCCGTGCCGCGCAGCCCGTCCATGCGGCGGACCAGCACGTCGCCGTCCTGCTCGCTGATCTCGGCCCCGGCCTCCGTCAGCGCCTGGGCCAGGGCCGCCAGGTGCTGCAGGTCCGCGCCCTTCAGCCGCACCTCGCCGCCGGTGATGGCGACGGCGCAGGCATAGGTGCCGGTCTCGATCCGGTCTGCCACGATCGAGTGGTGCGCGCCGTGCAGCGTCTTCACCCCCTCGACGATCAGGCGGTCCGTGCCGGCCCCGGCGATCTTTGCGCCCATGGCGGTCAGGCACGCGACCAGGTCGGTGATCTCCGGCTCCCGCGCTGCATTGGCCAGGATGGTCTGCCCATCGGCGAGCGAAGCGGCCATCAGCAGGTTCTCGGTGGCCCCGACGGAGGCGAAGGGCAGCACGATGTGGGCGCCCCGCAGCCCCTTCGGCGCCGTCGCGTGGACGTAGCCCCCCTCCAGCTTGATCTCGGCGCCCAGTTGCTCCAGGCCCTTCAGGTGCAGATCCACCGGCCGCGTGCCGATGCCGCAGCCGCCGGGCAGCGACACCCGCGCCTCCCGCGCCCGGGCCAGCAGCGGCCCCAGCACCAGGAACGACGCGCGCATCTTCCGCACGATGTCGTACGGCGCCTCGGTGTTGGTGATCGGCCCGCCGATCGACAGGGTGCGGCCATCCGGCTCGACCGCGCAGCCATGCTGCGACACCAGCGCGGTCATGGTGGCAATGTCGGCCAGGCGCGGCACGCGGTCCAGGACCAGGCGCTCGTCCGTCAGCATGCCGGCGGCCATCAGCGGCAGGGCTGCGTTCTTCGCGCCGCCGATGACGATGTTCCCGTGCAGCGGCTTGCCGCCACGGATGCGGATTCGGTCCATCGGTGCTTCCCCTACATCCGCGGCAGGGCGACGCCGCGCTGCCCCATGTATTTGCCCTTCTTGTCGGCGTAGCTGATCTCGGGCGCCGAGTCGCCCTTCAGGAACAGGAATTGGCAGATCCCTTCATGGGCATAGATGCGGGCGGGCAGGGGGGTCGTGTTGCTGATCTCGATCGTCACCTGGCCCTCCCATTCCGGTTCCAGCGGGGTCACGTTGACGATGATGCCGCAGCGCGCATAGGTGCTTTTGCCCAGGCAGATCACCAGGATGTCGCGCGGGATGCGGAAATACTCGACCGTGTGGGCCAGCGCGAAGGAGTTCGGCGGGATGATGCACGCCGGGCCCTTGCGGGTGACGAAGCTGTCCTGGCTGAACGCCTTGGGATCGACGATCGCGCTGTCGACGTTGGTGAAGATGCGGAAATCGTCGGCGACCCGCGCGTCATACCCGTAGCTGGACAGCCCGTAGCTGATCACGCCGTCGCGGCGCTGGGTTTCGACGAAGGGGTCGATCATCGCATGCTCCGCGGCCATGCGGCGGATCCAATGGTCGGGCATGACAGGCATGGAAAGACCCTCTGGCGGCGGGCTGCCGGGCGGCTGGGGGCAGCCTCCACGCACTGAGAATGCAGGCCGCGAGGCCGGTGCTCTACCGCAGCCCGCCTGCAGGAGCAAACGGGGCGGCGGCGGCGGCCCGCATCAAGGCCGTGGCATCTCGTTCCGCGTCAAAGGAACGTGTGAGCGGCCCAACGCACGGCCTGCAACAGACCAACCCACAGCACGATGCTGGTGCCGGACGCAAGGACAAGTCCCAGTGCCAGGCCCATGTGCCCATGCGCGACAGACGTGCTTTCCATCTGCAACCCCGGAGTTGCTGAGTAGGCGTTGGCCAACGGGTTTCGACCCATTCGCATTCGTCAAGCCTTCACTCAACTTCTACGTTACACGGTGTAACGTTTCCGAGAGCGACAATGCACGAAATGCGTCCGACGCAATGTCAAATGTGCCGTAAAAGTGCATTAAAGTCAGGTTTTGCCTGCTTATTCACAGTAGGTTCGAGCGTTGTTAACCAGGCTCGCCGGGCTGTGGAAGTGCCGGGCCAATCGAAACGTGCTGGATCGCGCTTTGCTTTCGAACCTGATCTTTCCGCCGTCTCAGGTTTTCGCGCAGCGCGGCCGCTTCACGATCGAGTCGCGCGCGCTGCTCGGTTTCGGCCTGCGCCGACAACACCGGCCGCGGGCGGTCACGCCGGGCCATGGCGCCGGCAGCGCGGCTCGATCAGCATCGGCATCTCAATCAAGGAACGTCTCGACCGCCGCGTTGAACGCGTCCGGCCGCTCGATCCCCGGGATGTGGCCAGCCGCCGCGATCTCGATGAACGCAGCGTCCGGCATGACCGGCGCCAAGGCCCTCAGCCCGGCCGGTGTCGGGCCGTCCTCGGCCCCGGCGATCAACAGCGTCGGCTGCTTCAGCACGGGCATCCCCGGCCGGAAATCATAGTCCTGCAGCGCACGGGCGCAGGCGATGAAGCCGTCCACCGGCGTCGCTTCGATCATCGCGCGGACCGGCGCGATGGCCGGGTTGCCCTGGGCGCGGGAGGTTGCGGAGAACCAGCGCGGGATCGTCACGTCGGCATACGCCTTCATGCCGCCCGCCTGGCCGATCTCGATCCGCTCCTGCCATGCGGCGGCGCCCCCCGGGGCCGTGGCAGGCAGACCATCGGAGGCGACCAGGCGGCCGACCAGATGCGGCGCCCGCTGCGCCAGACAGAACCCGGTGGCCGCCCCCATCGAAACCCCGATGAACACCGCGTCAGCCACCCCGAAGCGCGTCATCAGCGCGGCGGCGTCGTCTGCAAGCTGCCCGATATCGGCCGG
>JAYUCA010000161.1:0-13668 GCA_043740535.1 Rhodospirillales bacterium
CGCGAAGCCCGTTGTTACCCCTGGTTGCCCATCGCCGTGGCTTGCATCGCCCCCGCCCGAATAATGTCTTGAATCCTAGCGGTCGAAGGGGCAGAAAGCTCATCTCGTTTCATGATCCGTCGTATTGGTCGCTGGTGCCGCGTTTCGAGGGAACGCGCGGTGTCGAAAGGCCCGATGGGTCGTGAAATCCGCCCATTTCGTCGCTATGTAGCTGTTCCCTCCGTCCCCTCCGGCCCAGGCTCTGAATGTTCTCGTCCCTGTTCGGCGTCGTCTCCAACGACATCGCCATTGATCTCGGCACCGCCAACACCCTCGTCTATATGCGGGGCAAGGGCATCGTGCTCAACGAACCATCGGTGGTGGCGCTGCGCACCTCGGGCGGACGCAAGACCGTCTATGCCGTGGGCGCCGAAGCCAAGATGATGCTGGGCCGCACGCCCGGGCACATGGAGGCGATCCGGCCGATGCGCGACGGCGTGATCGCCGACTTCGAAGTCGCTGAGGAGATGATCAAATATTTTATACGTAAAGTGCACAACCGCCAGGGCTTCGTGAACCCCAAGGTGATCGTCTGTGTGCCATCGGGCGCGACGGCGGTCGAGCGCCGGGCGATCAACGATTCCTGCCTCAACGCCTCGGCCCGCCGCGTGGGGCTGATGTACGAGCCGATGGCCGCCGCCATCGGGGCCGGCCTGCCGATCCATGAGCCGACCGGCTCGATGGTAGTCGATATCGGCGGCGGCACCACCGAGGTCGCCGTGCTGTCGCTGTCGGGCATTGTCTATTCGCGCAGCGTGCGGGTGGGCGGCGACAAGATGGACGAGGCGATCATCAGCTACATCCGGCGCACGCACAACCTGCTGATCGGCGAAAGCTCGGCCGAGCGGATCAAGATGGACATCGGCGCGGCTATGCCGTCCGAGGAAGGCGATGACGGCCCGTACCGCGAGGTCAAGGGCCGCGACCTGATGAACGGCGTGCCGCGGGAGATCCTGGTGGGGCAGCGGCAGATCGCCGAGAGCCTGGCCGAACCGGTGACGGCGATCGTCGAGGCGGTGAAGGTGGCGCTGGAGAACACGCCGCCGGAACTGGCCGCCGACATCGTCGACAAGGGAATTGTGCTGACCGGAGGGGGCGCGCTGTTGTACCGTCTGGACCAGGTGCTGCGCGACGCGACCGGGCTGCCGGTCGTGATCGCGGAGAACCCGTTGAGCTGCGTGGCGCTGGGGACCGGCCGGGCGCTGGAAGAGATGAAGCGGCTGCGGAACGTGTTGACGAGCATGTACTAGACAAGGTCTCAACCATTTGATCCGGCTTTCGATCCCGTTCCGACAGGCGCTCGCCAAACTCACGCTGCCGGTGCTGATCGCGGTGGCGTTCGGGGTGATGCTGCTGGGCAAGGCGGACACGCTGCTGGCGGAGCGTGCGCGGATGGCGCTGGCGGACGCGCTGGCGCCGGTGTTCGGCCTGGTCGCGGAGCCGCTGGCCAGCGTGCAGCGGGTGGCCGACGAGGTTAACGGCGCGCTGGAGCTGCGGTCCGAGAACGCGCGGCTGAAGCAGGAGAACGAGAACCTGCGCCGCTGGCACGCGGTGGCGATGGCGCTGGATGCGGAGAACGCGTCGCTGAAGGCCAACCTGCGCTGGGTGCCTGACCCGGCGCCCAGCTACATCACGGCCCGGGTCGTGGCCGATAACGGGGGCGTGTATGCGCGCGCCGTGCTGCTGTCGGTCGGGCCGAACCACGGGATCACGAAGGGGCAGATCGCGCTCGATGAGCGTGGCCTGGTGGGGCGGGTGACGGAGCTGGGCACGCGCAGCGCGCGGGTGCTGCTGCTGACGGACATGAACAGCCGCATCCCGGTGATCATGGAGAACAGCCGCGCGCGCGCCATCCTGATCGGCAACAACGGCGCCCGGCCGCGGCTGACGTACTGGCCCGAGGGCGTGCTGCCGGTCGAAGGCGAGCGCATCGTGACCAGCGCCGAAGCCGGGGCGTTCCCGGCCGGGCTGCCGGTGGGCACCGTGCACTACACGCCGAGCAATGTGCCGGAGGTGGAGACGGCGGCGCGGCTGGACCGGCTGGAGATGGTGCGGATCTTCAACTATGGCCTGCGCGGACTGGTGGCGCCCGAGAGCCCGGCCCGGCCGGTGGAGCGGGTGGCCGACAAGCCCCTGGTCCGCCGGTGAGCGAGCGGCTTCCTGGCATACGGCCGCGGCCGACGCTGTGGCGGCAGTTGGACGCCACCAGCCGGGCCGCGTTCCCATCGGCCTGCACGGCGGTTCTGCTGGTGATCCTGTCGGCGCCGCTGCATCTGCCGGGCCAGGCATTCCTCGTGCCCGCGGCGGCGTTGGCCTGCGTGTTCTTCTGGTCGCTGTTCCGCCCGGCCAGCATGACGCCGCCGATCGTGTTCGCGCTGGGGCTGCTGTCGGACCTGTTGGGGCTGCAGCCACCGGGGATATCGGTGCTGGTGCTGCTGGCGGTGCACGGCATGGCGGTGCGGTGGCGGGTGCTGGCGGGGCAGGGGTTCGTGCTGGTGTGGCTGGCGTTCGTGACGGTGGCGGCCGGGGCGTCGGCGCTGACCTGGGCGCTGAACAGCCTGCTGACCTTCCGGCTGTTGCCGGTGCAGGCGGCGGTGTTCCAGTTCGGGCTGACGGCCGGGCTGTATCCGTTGCTGGCGGCGGTGTTCATCATCGCGCATCGGGGGCTTGCGGACCCTGAGCGGGCATGAGCCCCTTCAAAAAGGAGAATAAGCGGGCCAGCGTGTTCACGCGGCGGGCCCTGCTGGTGGGCGGCGGGCAGATGGCGATCCTGGGCACGCTGGGGGCGAAGCTGTACCAGGTGCAGGTCAACGAGGGGGAGCGGTATGCCACGCTCGCCGAGAGCAACCGGATCAGCGCGCGGCTGACGGCGCCGCCGCGCGGACGCATCCTGGACCGGTTCGGCACGGTGATCGGCGGCAACAAGCTGAACTGGCGCGCGCTGCTGACGGCGGAGCTGACGACCGACGTGGACATGACGCTGGACAACTTCGCCAAGGTGGTGCCGCTGGCGGACCACGAGCGGGCGCGGATCGAGCGGGAGCTGCGGAAGCGGCGGCGGTTCATCCCGTTGATCGTGCGGGAGTTCCTGACGTGGGAGGACATGGCCCGGATCGAGGTCAACGCCCCGGACCTGCCGGGCATCTTCGTCGATGTGGGCACCACGCGCATTTATCCGGTCGGCCCGGCCCTGGCGCATGTCGTCGGGTATGTGGCGCCGCCCAACGAGGCGGACATGGGCGACGAGCCGATGCTGGCGCTGCCGGGGATCCGCATCGGGCGGTCGGGCATGGAGAAGGCGCACGACCTGACGCTGCGGGGGCGGGCCGGGGCGGTGCAGATGGAGGTCAACGCCGTGGGCCGGGTGATCCGGGAGCTGGACCGGCAGGAGGGCCAGCAGGGCCAGGACCTGGGGCTGACGATCGACATGGGGCTGCAGAACTCCGTTCTGAAGCGGCTGGGGGACGAGAGCGCGTCGGCGGTGGTGATGGATTGCCGGAACGGCGAGGTTCTGGCGATGACCACGAACCCCAGCTTCGACCCGAGCCTGTTCAACTCGGGCGTCAGCAACGCGCAGTGGATCGCGTGGACCAGCAACCGCAAGGCGCCGCTGATCAACAAGGCGGCGTCGGGGCTGTATGCGCCGGGCAGCACGTTCAAGATGGTGGTGGCGGCGGCGGGGCTGGAGGCGAAGGTGATCACGCCGGGGGACCGCATCAACTGTCCGGGGTTCCTGGATATCGGCGACACGCGGTTCCATTGCTGGAGCAAGAACGGGCACGGCGGGCTGGATATCCGCGGCGGGCTGAAGAACAGTTGCGACGTGTTCTTCTACGAGCTGGCGCGGCGCACCGGCATCGACCGGGTGGCAGCGATGGCGAACCGGTTCGGGATCGGGGTGGACCTGGAGATCGAGCTGCCGGGCACACGGCGCGGGCTGATGCCGACGAAGGCGTGGCGGATGGGGCAGGGCAAGGCCTGGAACATCGGCGACACCATCTCGTGCGGGATCGGGCAGGGGTATATCCAGACGACGCCGCTGGCGCTGTGCACCTATGTGTCCCGTGTCGCGACCGGCCGGGCGGTGCAGCCGCATCTGACACGGCAGATCAACAACGTGATCCAGAAGGGCGTGAAGGCCGAGGACTGGCCCGCGATGGGCCTGCCGGAGCGCAGCCTGCATCTGCTGCGGGAAGGCATGTGGGCGGTGGTGAACGAGGGCGGCGGCACGGCGCCGGTCGCGCGGCTGTCGATGGGCGGGATCCAGATGGCGGGGAAGACCGGATCGACCCAGGTGCGCCGGGTCAGCCGGGAGCAGCGGGAGCGGGGGTTCAAGTCGGAGAACCTGCCGTGGGAGTTCCGGCCGCACGCGCTGTTCGTGTGCTATGCGCCGTATGACGCGCCGCGCTATGCGGTGGCGGTGGTGGTGGAGCACGGCAACGCCGGCGCCGCGGCGGCGGCCCCGCTGGGGCGCGACATCATGATCGACGTGCTGACGCGCGACCCGGCGGGGCACCAGGACAGCCCGGGCGGCGCGCGCGTGGCGGCGAAGTCTTGACGGAACAGCCGTGATCACCGCGCGCCGGCTGATCCGGGCCGAGCCGTCGTTCGGCATCGCCACCAAGCTGTGGCAGATCAGCTGGTCCTATGTGCTGCTGCTGTGCCTGCTGGCCGGCGTCGGGTATGTGGCGCTGTATTCGGCGGCGGGGGGCAGCCCGGAGCCGTACGCGTATCGGCACATCCTGCGCTTCTGCTTCGGCCTGGTGGTCATGCTGTGCGTGGCGCTGGTGGACATCAGGCTGATCGAGAAGACGTCCTACCTCGTGTATGGCCTGTCGGTCGGCTTGCTGATCCTGGTGCTGCGGATGGGGCATGTCGGCAAGGGGGCGCAGCGCTGGATCGACCTGGGCGGCATGCAGATGCAGCCCAGCGAGCTGGCCAAGATCGGGCTGGTGATGGCGCTGGCGGCCTGGTTCCACCGCGCGAGCTGGGAGCGGATGGGCAACCCGCTGTTCCTGGCGCCGCCGGCGTTGATGATCCTGGTCCCGGTCGGGCTGATCCTGAAGGAGCCCAACCTGGGCACGGCGGTCATCACCGCGATCGTCGGCGGCGTGATGTTCCTGGCGGCCGGGGTGCGGTGGTGGAAGATGGCGCTGGTGGTGCTGCCGATCCCGTATGCGGCGCAGTTCGCGTTCAGCCACCTGCACGACTACCAGCGCGCCCGGATCACGACGTTCCTGAACCCCGAGAGCGACCCGTTGGGCGCCGGCTACAACATCATCCAGTCCAAGATCGCGCTGGGTTCCGGCGGGCTGTGGGGCAAGGGGTTCCTGCAGGGCACGCAGGGGCACCTGAATTTCCTGCCGGAAAAGCAGACCGACTTCATCTTCACGATGCTGGCCGAGGAGTTCGGGCTGGTGGGCGGGCTGGCGCTGCTGGCGCTGCTGAGCGCGATCGTGCTGGGCGGCGTGCTGATGGCGCTGCGCTGCCGCAACGGGTATGGGCGGCTGCTGGCGCTGGGGATCGCCACCAACTTCTTCATGTATGTGTTCGTCAACATCGCGATGGTGATGGGCGCCATCCCGGTGGGCGGCGTGCCGTTGCCGCTGGTGTCGCATGGCGGGTCGGCCATGCTGACGGTGATGTTCGGGTTCGGGCTGCTGATGTCGGCGCATGTGCACCGGGACGTCGAGTTCGGCGAACGCGAGGAATGACGGCTTTTGTCATTGCGACTCTTGCGAGCAATCGTGGGGTTTGTGGCCCCTGGATCGCTTCGCAAGGGCTCGCGATGACGGGTTAGCGGGGCCGCTCGATGGCGTGGCGCAGGAGCGCCGCCGTGCGGTAGAGGCCGTGCACGAGCTTGCTGTATGGGATCGTCACGAACAGCGCCAGCACCAGGCCCAGGTGCACGGCCAGGGCGACGCCCATCGCGCCGGTGGCGCGGAGGCCGAGCAGCAGCAGGCCGGAGAAGCCGAGAAGGAACAGCAGGAGCAGCAGGCCGGTGTCGGCGCCCAGCAGCGCGCGGGCCTGGGGTTCCTGATCGGCTGCGAGCTTGAGGTGGAACAGGCTGGCTGTGCCCACCATCAGGCCGAGGCCGCCCGCCGTGCCCAGCAGCACCGGGAGGCTGAAGAACGGGTAGGGCGCCAGCCAGCCGAAGGCGTGGTGGTAGAGCGTGGCGACCGAGGTGGAGGCGAAGCACAGCAGGAAGCCGTAGGCCATGGCGTGGTGCGCGTGGCGGCGTTGGAAGCCGAAGCCCTCGCCGGTCTCGTTGCAGCCCTGGCCGCCGCCGTCGAGGTATTTCAGCGTTGCGGCGTCGTGCAGGGCCTGTTTCCAGGGGGCGCCTCGCGCCAGATCGGAGAGCTGGCCGCCGGTGTCCTTCCAGAAGCGGAAGAAGCCCATGACCAACGCCAGCATCGAGAACAGGAACGTGATCGAGGCGACCCAGACCATCGCGCCGTAGGGGACGACCTCGTAGAAGCCGCGGCCGGGCGCCTGGTCGTGGGCGCCGAACATGGAGGCCGGGCTTTGCAGCAGCATCGCCAGCAGCAGCACGGCGGCGACGCCCCCGGCCATGGCGACGGACATCACCAGGCCGTTGCGGCGATACAGCGCGGCCAGCGGGGTGGGCCAGGCATATTGCGCGTAGCTTTCGTCTCGCACCACGGCCAGGGCGGCGGGCACGTTGATGCCGAATTCGTGCGGGGGGGCGTATTGGCAGGCATACCAGCAGCCCTTGCAGCCGTGGCAGAGGTTGGCGAGGTAGTTGAGGTCGCCCAGCGCGAACTCGCGGCGCAGCTCCATCGCCGGGAAGACGGCGCAGAAGCCTTCGCAGTAGCGGCAGGCGTTGCACACCTCCATGGCGCGGCGGGCCTCGTGGATGGCGGGGGATTGTTCAGTTTCTGGCACGCGCGGCGGCCTCCTTGCCTGCGATGCGGCCGAAGACCGCGCCGATCGCCATGCCGAACCCGGCCAGGTAGCCCTTGCCGAGGATGCTGCCGCTCATGATCTCGCCGGAGGCGAAGAGGTTCGCGGTGGGGCGGCCGTCATCCATGATGACCTGGGCGCGTTCGTTCACCTTGACGCCCAGGTAGGTGAAGGTGATGCCGGGGCGGAGCGGGTAGCCGATGAAGGGCGGTTCGGTAATCGGGCGGGCCCAGTTGGTCTTTTCGATGTCCAGGCCCTTTGTGTGCAGGCCGTCGAGCTCCAGGTTGTCGAACGTGCCGGGGACGCAGGCGGCGTTGAAGGCGGCGACGGTGGCTTCGGTGGCGGCGGGGTCGAGGCCTAGTTTGGTGGCGAGTTCGGCGATGGTGGGCGCCTTGATGGCGGGGAAGATCGACGGCATGAACAGGCGTTCGCTGCGGCTGTCGATGATGGAGTAGGCGACCTGGTCCGGCTGCTGCGCCACCAGGCGGCCCCAGATGGCGTAGCGCTTCGGCCAGACGTCCTGGCCCTCGTCGTAGAAGCGCTGGGCGTGGCGGTTGACGACGATGCTGAAGGGCACGCAGTCGAGCCTGGTCGCGATGCCGCCGTCGAATTTGGGGGATCGGCCGTCGATGGCGACGGCGTGGCACTGGGTGGGGTCGCCCACGGTGGCGACGCCCTGGCCCATCAGGCTTTTGAGCACGGCGCCCTTGGCGTAGGGGGTGCCGCGGATCAGGAAGTTGTCGGCGGCGTCGCCCCAGCCTTTTTTGAGCCACTCGATGTTGGCCTGGAAGCCGCCCGAGGAGGCGACGACGGTCCTGGCCTGGATATCGACGGGGAAGCCGTGGCATTTCACGCGCAGCAGACGGACGAAGCCGTCTTCCAGCACGACCTCCTGCACCTCGGAATCGTAGACGACGTGGACGCCGAGGCGTTCGGCGGTGGCGTAGAAGGCGTTCAGCAGGGCCTTGCCGCCGCCGAGGAAGAAGGCGTTGGTGCGGGAGAGGTTGAGGGTCCCGGTGAGGCTCGGCTGAAACTTGACGCCGCAGCGCTGCATGAAGGGGAAGGCGTCCTGCGTCATGCGGATGGTCATGCGGGCGAGGGTCTCGTCGGTCTGGCCGCCGGTGACGCGCAGCAGGTCGTCCCAGTATTCCTCCTCGAGGTATTTTTCGGTCAGGACCGAGGTGGGCTCAGTGTGCATGGTGCGCATGTTGCGGGTGTGGCGGCTGTTGCCGCCGCGCATGGTGCGAGGGGCGTATTCCAGCACGAGGACGCTGGCCCCGGCCTCGGCGGCGGTGATGGCGGCGCAGAGGGCTGCGTTGCCGCCGCCGATGACGGCGACATCGTAGACTCGGTCCGACCAGGCCATGCGTTCCGTTCGTGTGTGGATGTGTGAGATCTGCCGGCGTGCGGGCTGCTGTCAAGGTGGGGCGTTGGGCTACGGCGGGGTTACTCCGGGTCTGGCGGCGGCGGGGCGGGCGATGGTTGGGTGGGGGGGGGCGGTTCCTCGGCCGGCGGGGGCTGGGTCGAGGGCGGCTCAGGCGCGCCGGGGTCGTTGATCTGCGGCGGGGGATTGCCTTCGAAGGGATTGGGCGGGTCGTTGGCCGGGTTGCCCGTGGGACCCGGGTCCCTGGTCGTGTCGGGGGCCGCTTCGGCGGGCGCTGGTTCAGTGGCGGCAGGGTCCGTCACCCCTGGCGAGCGCTGGGTGGGGGGCGTATCCCCCGAAACGGGATCGGCGGGCGGTTCTGCTGGCGGTGGCTCTGCTGGGGAGGCTGGCGGCGGCACGGACTCGGCCGCGGGCGAGATGGGCTGCGGGGCTGGCTCGGTCGGGGCGATCTCGGTCGATGGGACGGGCTCGGTGGCTGGCGCCGGTTCCGGCGGCGGGACGGATTCAGCCGCGGGCGAGATGGGCTGCGGGGCTGGCTCGGTCGGGGCGATCTCGGTCGAGGGGATGGGCTCGGTGGGCGGGAGCGGCTCCGCGGCGAACGGCGCCTCGGCGACGGGGCTGGCGGCTTCGCCTGCGACCTCGCCGGCAGCGGCGGCAGTTTCCTCACCTGTCGCGATCGTGGCGCCTTCGCCCGCCACGGCGCCCTCAGTCGCCTCGGCGGCCCCGGCCACGCCGCCGAGCCCGGCGGTCACTCCGGCCACTGTGGCAATGACGGTGGCCTGACCCACGATCTTGCCCACGAATTCCCCGGCGTGGCCTGCTGCCTGGGCTTTGTTGAAAGCCTTGCCCTGTTCTATGCCGATAGCCGTCCCTGCGGCGGCTGGATTGGTGACGAGCTGGGCGATCTTGGCAACCGCAGCGATTTTGTCGGCAACGAGCTTCTTGGCTTCTTTTTCCGGGTCGTCGGCGCTTGCGACCCGGTTGATCCTCTTGGCCAGGCCGATCGGCGTCATGTCGATGAGGCCTTCGACGCCGATCATAACGCCTTCGCCGCGTCCCTTGTTGAAATCGTTGATGGTGGCGCCGGCCTGATCGAGTTTCTTGATCGTCTCCGGCGCCACCCCGAGTTGGGCCAGGACCTCATTCTTCTTCAAATGCGCCGCGGCTTGCAGCTTATCTATGTCGATCCCGATATCGCGCAGCCACGAGTCGTGTTTGTCGCCCATCACCGCCTCCGACTTTTGACGATCTTTACGCGCGCGCCTCCGTTTCCAGAGGACAACCTCGTGCGGTTCGTTCCACTATCGTAGCTTATCAGGAGTTTCGCCGCGTATCGAGATATCGTTCAGCGCGAGGTCGATGCGACCGCGTGCGCTTCACCGGACCGGGCGGCGGTTGGGGTAGGGGCTCGTTGTTCCCGTGGCGACGAGATCCCCGGGTCCAGCAGCCCCAGGGGTGCGGCGCTGCCCAGGGGTGGCGGTCGCGCATCATGTCGATGCCGAGGTCGCGGCGGATCTCCTCGATGATGCCGGCGATGGGGCGGGCCGCGATGTCGTCTTCGATATCGGGGCCGTCCAGGCGGTCGAGGAGTTCGGCGTGCAGGGCCTGGGCTTTGGGGCCGTCGGCTTCGTCAAGGGTTGCGTTGGCGGATGGGACGGGGTGGGGGGAAGAGGTTGTCAGGGGACGACCAGGTCGATCAGGGTGGTTTGTTCCATGTCGTCGCCGTACCAGGCGCTGATGGCGGCTTCGCGCTGGCCGATGTGGCGGGGGACGCCGTTTTCCAGCAGCATTGGCAGGTCGTGGCCGGGGATGACGATCGTGCCGGGGCGGGCCTGCCACATGGTCCAGATCGCGGCGATCGAGGCGGCGCTGACGGCCTTGTCGTAGGTCATGTCGGTGTCGTGGGAGACGAGTTCGGCGCGGTTCTTGGCGGCGTCGCCGGTGAAGATGACGTCGTGATGCTCGCCTTTGAGGAGGAACGCCAGGCAGCCGGGGGTGTGGCCGGGGACGATGTGGGCCGTCATGCCGGGGAGTATCGTGGCGCCGTCGGCGACCTGCTCCAGGGTGGGCCAGTGAAGCAGCTTCTCGACATAGAGTTCGGGCACGGGGGTGCGGCCCCAGGGTTCCTGGACGGACCAGGCCATCTCCACCGCGCCGATGACGATGCGGGCGTGGGCGAACAGGGTCCAGTTGATCGAGTGGTCGTGGTGGGAGTGGGTCAGGATGACGTCGGTGACGTCGGCGGGCTGCAGGCCGCGGCGGGCGAGGCCGGCGATCAGCAGGTTGCGCATGCCGAAGGTGCCCACGTCCACCAACGCGACGCGGCCGTGGCCGCGCAGCAGCGCGATGGTGCTCCAGCCGAGGCCGCCGTGGCAGACGGATTTGCCGGGGAAGCCGGAGACGATGATGTCGATTTCGTAGCCGGCTGCTTGCATCGTTTTGGCTCCGTGGCGTTTCGCGGCGACGTTTGCACCTACCGAAGCACCCACCTCCGGTCCCTCCCTTGAAGGAAGGGAGGGGGGAAGTCAGGGCGGGTCAGGTGAAGTCGTAGAGGCGGGCGGGGTTATCGACAAGGATGGCGCGGAGGGTCTCGGGCAAGGCGGCCCAGCGGCGCAGGCGGTTGAGGGCGGCGCCGTCGTCGACGGGGTTGAAGGGTTCGATTTCGGCGGGGTCGCGCCTGCTGCCGCCGGGGTGGGGCCAGTCGGAGCCCCAGAGCATGCGGGCGGGGTTGGCGGCGATCAGGGCTGTGGCGATGCGGCCGGCGTCTTCGGGGGCGTTGGGGGCGATGCGGTGGGCGGCGGAGAGTTTTATATATGCGCGGCCGGTGCGGATGAGGTCGAGCAGTGCGTCGAAGCCGGGTTGGGTGGGGCCGGCTACGGCCATGGCGCGGCCGAAATGGTCGATCACGAGGGGGGTGGCGAGGGTTTGCAGCGCCGTGTGGGCGGCGGCCAGGACAGAGAGGCTGGTGTAGACCTGCACGTGCCAGCCGAGCGGGGCCACGGTGTCGGCGGCCTGGTGCAGCAGGCGGGCGGCGATGGCGGGGTCGGCTTGGCCAATGGTTTCCAGGTTGATGCGGATGCCGCGGACGCCGGCCTGGTGCAGGGCTTGCAGTTCGGCTTGGGGAAGGGCCGGGTCGATGACGGCGACGGCGCGGGCGTTGGGGCCGATCTGGCGCACGGCATCCAGGGTGCAGGCGTTGTCGGTCCCGTAGGGGCTGGGGTGGACGATGACGACGCGGCTCAGGCCCAGGGCGTGTTGGTGGGCCTGGAGGTCAGTCACGTCCGCGAGGGCGGGGGTGTAGGTTCGGGCGGGGTCGTAAGGGAAGCGGGCGGGCGGGCCGAAGACGTGGGTGTGGCAGTCGCAGGCGCCTGGGGGCAGGGCCGGGTCCTGTGGGGTGTGGCGGACGTCTAGGATGTCTGGGATCACAGGGGGCTCCTGGCCAGGCCGTCGGCGGTGTCGATGAGCGGGCGGGGGATCAGCAGGATGACGGGGAGGATCAGCGCGTAGACCGCGGTGCTGGCGATGACGCAGACCTGGAAGCCGCCGAAGTGGTCATAGAGGTGCGTGCCCAGCAGGTCCCCGAAGCGGGTGGCGACGAAGAACAGCCCGGCGGACATCATCAGCGTCGTGCCCTGCAGGCCGCGGGGGCACGACCGGATGATCAGGTCGAGAAAAGCGGCGTTGGCGATGCCGCCCAGCAGGCCGATGGGCACGGCGGCGATCAATGCGCCGTCGATCGAGTGGATGAACAGCAGCGGGATCATCTGCGGGACGGCGATCAGGGCGCCGCCAAGCAGCAGGGTGCGGAGCGGGAAGCGGCGGCACAGGATTCCGAACAGCAGGAAGGTGGGGATCAGGAAGCCGGAGAAGATCGCGTTCCACTGGCCCCACTGGGCGTCGGTCGCGTGCAAGGTGTTCTGGAGGTAGTATTGGAGCGCGGTCTCGGAGCCGGGCGAGAAGTTCCAGAGCAGCCAGATCAGCATCGCCGGGTAGAGGGGGCGGTGGCGGAGCAGACGACTGAGGGCGTGGGCGGGCCGGGCTATTGGTTCGGGGGCGATGTTGGCGAAGACGCTGGGGGGCTTCCAGACGGCGTAGGCGGTGACTGCGGCCATGATCGCGGCGCCGGCCAGGAACAGGACGCGGGCGGCCTCGTCGGCGCCGCTGGCGTCGAGCCAGGTGCTCAGGCGCCCGCCGGCGACGAGGGTGACGACGGAGGTGAGCGCGATGAAGACGTTCCACAGGGCGCTGACCTGGCCGGACATCACGTGCTGCTGGGCGATGGTGGAGGTCAGGCCGTTCTGGGCGGCGGAGACGAACAGGAAGGCGGTGGTCAGCAGCAGGACGGCGGCCAGCAACGTGGCGTAGGTGACGGGGGCGAAGGCGAAGGCGGCGTAGAGGGCGGCGGCGATGGCCCCGAAGGCGAGCATGAAGCCGCGGTCGCGGAGGCCGAAGGGGTTCCAGATGTCGCGGGCGAAGCCGAACAGGAACGACAGATAGAGCGGGATGGCGGCAACCAGGCGGAAGGTCGCGACCTCGTGCGCCTGGAGATGGAGCTTGTTCTTCAGCACGAAGCTGATCGGGATGTCCATCAGGCCGCCGAAGGGGGCGCCGAAGGCCAGCAGGGTGATCAGGATGCCGAGGTAGAGCAGGATTTTGCGGCGCACGCCGGCGGGGAGGACCCGGGGCGTGGGCGGGGATGTTTGGGGGAGGTTTGGGAGGGGTTCGAGAGACATGCCTACTCTACGACGTCATTCCGGGGGACTCGCATATGGCGACTCGTTTCGATCTCGGCATGTCTGGGGTCTGACCTGGGCATCCTTGCGGTTCAGGTGAAGACAGCGAAGGGGCTGGAACATCGCACTTTTCACTATTGGTCCGCGAGCGGTGGATGGCCGGATCGGGGCCCACGGCTGTCCGGTTCCCGTTGTCGAGCGTGACCATGTCATCGCCGGACTTGATCCGGCGATCCACGCGGTTCAGCGAGCCGGAACTTGGGCGGTTCGCGCATATATATTTCTGTTATTGGTTCTGGCTGAGCAGCGTGGATGGCCGGGTCAAGCCCACGGCTGTCCGGTTCCCGTTGTTGAGCGTGACCATGTCATCGCCGGACTTGATCCGGCGATCCACGCGGTTCAGCGGGTCGGAACTTGAGCGGTTCGCGCATATATTTCCGTTATTGGTTCTGACTGAGCGGCGTGGATGGCCGGGTCAAGCCCGGCCATGACGTTAGTGCATTGTTATTAAACATATATTTAAACCGGACAGCCGTGGGTCAAGCCCGGCCATGACGGTATCGCGGCGGCTTGCTGCTCGGGTTGCGA
>JAYUCA010000162.1:0-2727 GCA_043740535.1 Rhodospirillales bacterium
AGCCTGGCGCTGTACGAACAGCTCGAGCGGCGCCTGGTGCCGGTGCTGCTGGCGATGGAGCAGGCGGGGGTCAAGGTGGACGAGACCGAGCTGCGCCGCATGTCGGCGGATTTCGCCCAGCGGATGGGCGTCATGGAGGAAGGCATCCACGCGATGGCCGGCCGTGCGTTCAACCTCGGCAGCCCCAAGGCGCTGGGCGAGATATTGTTCGACGAGATGAGCCTGCCGGGCGGCAAGCGCATGGCCAGCGGCGCCTGGGGCACGGACGCATCGGTGCTGCAGGGCCTGGCCGACCAGGGGCACGAGCTGCCGGCGCGGATCATGGACTGGCGGCAGCTCAGCAAGCTGCGTTCGACCTATACCGAGGCGCTGGTGCAGCAGATCAATCCCGACACGGGCCGCGTGCACACCAGCTTCGCGCAGGCGATCACCACGACGGGGCGGCTGTCCAGCACGGACCCGAACCTGCAGAACATCCCGATCCGCACGGAGGAGGGCGCCCGCATCCGCCAGGCCTTCATCGCGGAACCGGGCCATGTGCTGGTCAGCTGCGACTACAGCCAGATCGAGCTGCGGCTGCTGGCGCATGTGGCCGACATCCCGCCGCTGAAGGAGGCGTTCGCGACCGGGCAGGACATCCATGCGCGCACGGCGTCGGAGGTGTTCGGCGTGCCGATGGAGGGGATGGACCCGTCGACGCGTCGACGCGCAAAGGCCATCAACTTCGGCATCATCTACGGGATCAGCGCCTTCGGGCTGGCGCGGCAGCTCGGCATTCAGCCGGGCGAGGCGCGGCTGTACATCGACGCGTATTTCCAGCGCTACCCCGGCATCCGCGCCTACATGGAGCGCACCAAGGAGGAGGCGCGGATCAACGGCTATGTGCTGACGCCGTTCGGGCGGCGATGCTGGGTGCCAGGGATCGGCGAGAAGATGGCGCAGCGGCGGGCCTATGCCGAGCGGCAGGCGATCAACGCGCCGTTGCAGGGCGGGGCGGCCGACATCATCAAGCGCGCGATGGTGCGGCTGCCGGCGGCGATGCGGGCGGCCGGGCTTACGTCGCGGCTGTTGCTGCAGGTGCATGACGAACTGCTGTTCGAGGCGCCCGAGGCGGAAGCGGCGGAGACGGCGCGGGTGGCGAAGCAGGTGATGGAGGGGGCGGCGACGCTTTCGGTGCCGCTGGTGGTGGAAACCGGGACGGGCGCCAACTGGGGCGCCGCGCATTGACCCTTCGTTGAAGTGCACTTCAGGATGCGACGACGCGCTCGGCATCTTGCCGTCGCTGCGGCGGGGATGAGGCGGCGGCGCTTGCGCAGCCTTGCCGGGCGGGCGAGGTTGACGGGACAATGGAGCGCCGCATGCCGCAACACCTGAAACATGGCATTTCCGCTGCTGCCGCAGCCCTGCACGATGCCTCGGTCCGCACGACCGTCGAGGGGCTGCTGGCCGATATCGAGGCGCGCGGCGACGCGGCGGTGCGGGAGATGTCGGCGCGGTTCGATGGGTGGGACCGTGCCGATTTCCGCCTGACCGACGCCGAGATCAAGGACTGCATCGGCCAGCTTCGCCCAAGGGATATCGCGGATATCCGCTTTGCGCAGGACCAGGTGCGCGGGTTTGCCGAGAAGCAGCGGGCCTGCATCACGGACCTGGAGGTCGAGACGTTGCCGGGCGTCGTGCTGGGGCACAAGAACATCCCGGTGCAGTCGGTCGGCTGTTATGTGCCGGGCGGGAAATACCCGCTGCTGGCGTCGGCGCATATGAGCGTCATCACCGCGAAGGTGGCGGGCGTGCCGTTTGTCGCGACCTGCGCGCCGCCGTTCCATGGCAAGCCGGCGCCGGCGATCGTGGCGGCGCAGCACATGGCGGGGGCCGATGTCATCTATTGCCTGGGTGGCGTGCAGGCGGTGGGCGCGATGGCGCTGGGCACCGAGACGATCCGGCAGGTCGACATGCTGGTCGGGCCGGGGAACGCGTATGTGGCGGAGGCCAAGCGGCAGTTGTATGGCCGGGTCGGGATCGATCTGTTCGCCGGGCCGACGGAGACGCTGATCATCGCGGACGACACGGCGGATGCGGAGCTGTGCGCGACCGACCTGCTGGGCCAGGCGGAGCATGGGCCGACGAGCCCGGCGATCCTGCTGACCACGTCGGAGAAACTCGCGCGGGCGACGATGGCGGAGGTCGCGCGGTTGCTGACGATCCTGCCGACGGCCGAGATCGCCGGGCGGGCCTGGACGGATTATGGCGAAGTGATCCTGTGCGCGGACGAGGCGGAGATGATCATCGAGGCGGACCGCATCGCGTCGGAGCACGTCCAGGTCATGACGCGCGACCCGGACGTGTTCCTGCACGGGATGCGAAACTATGGCGCGCTGTTCCTGGGGGCGCGCACGAACGTGGCGTATGGCGACAAGGTGATCGGCACCAACCACACGCTGCCGACGGGCAAGGCGGCGCGCTACACGGGCGGACTGTGGGTCGGGAAGTTCCTGAAGACCTGCACTTATCAGCGCGTGCTGACGGATGAGGCGAGCGCTTCGATTGGGGCCTATGCGTCGCGTTTGTGCATGCTGGAGGGTTTTGCCGGGCATGCCGAGCAGGCGAACGTGCGGGTGCGGCGATATGGCGGCCGGAACGTGCCGTATGCGTCGGCCGCCGAATGAGCCTGCCGCGCACGCCGTCGCTGCGGCTGGATGGGAGGCGGGCGCTCGTCACCGGGGCGGG
>JAYUCA010000163.1:0-1536 GCA_043740535.1 Rhodospirillales bacterium
GCCCGGTTCGCGACCAGCGCCAGCGTCCCGTCCGGGCTGACCCGCACCGTCGTCGCCCCGGCGCCTGCGGCCAGCGTCTGCACGACCTTCGGCGGCGAGGCGGCCAGGTCGATCACCGAGACCCTGTCGTCCGGCCCGATGCCGCCCGGGGCGCCCTCGGTCGCCTTCGTCGCGCCGGTGACGATCACCCAGCTTTCGTCGGGCGCCACCCACACGGCCATCGGCGGCCCCACCACGCTGCCGGGGGCCTGGACGGTCGCGACGATCTTCGGCTTGCCCTTCAGGTCGATGATGCTGACGCTGTCGGCCGGCGCCGGTTTGGCCGCCATCTGGGCGCCGTCGTCCATGACGGTATGCGCGTCATTCGACGACACGGCGATATCCGCCCGCGCCGCGCCCGCCAGCGCCGTTGCGGCCAGCAGGCCGGCGATCCAATGCTTCATGGCTTCCCCCGTTGTTTTCCAGGGACGCTACAGGGCATTGCTCCGGTTGACCACCGAGGCGACGTGCGCCGCGATTGCCATCGAGGACGTCAACCCTGGGCTCTCGATGCCGAACAGGTTGACCAGGCCGCCGATGCCGTGCTCGGCCGGGCCGGAAACGACGAAGTCCGCCGCCGGGTCGGTGGGGCCGTTGATCTTGGGGCGGATGCCGGCGTAACCGGGCGCCAGGGCGCCGTCCGGCAGACCAGGCCAGTAGCGCCGGATCGCTGCGTAGAACCCGTCTGCGCGGCGGATATCGACGTCGTATTCCTCGGTTTCCACCCATTGCACGTCCGGGCCGAACCGCGCCTGGCCGCCCAGGTCCAGGGTCAGGTGCACGCCCAGCCCCGCCTTCTCGGGCACCGGGTAGATCAGCCGGCTGAAGGGCGCGCGGCCGGCCAGCGAGTAATAGCTGCCCTTGCACAGATGCGCCGTGGGGATCGTGGCGGGCGGGATGCCCGCGATGCCGCGGGCGAGGTCCGGCGCGAACAGGCCCACCGCGTTGACCAGGACCTCGCATTCCAGGTCCATCGCCTCCTCGCCGCCGACATGCAGCAGGAAGGCGCCGCGCTGGACCCGCCCGCCCAGCACCGGCGCGTGGAACACGCAGATCCCGCCGGCGTTCTCCAGGTCGCCCTGCAACGCCAGCATCAGCGCGTGGCTGTCGACGACGCCGGTGCTGGGCGACAACAGGGCGCCGGCGACGCGCAGCGCGGGCTCCATCCGGCGGGCTTCGTCGCCGGGCAGGAACTGCAGGTCGTCGACGCCGTTCACCGCCGCCTTGCCGCGGATGGTTTCCAGCACCGGGACCTCGGCCTCGTCGGCAGCGACGATCAGCTTGCCCATGCGGCTGTGCGCGATGCCCTTCTCGGCGCAGTATTCATACAGCCGCTGCTTGCCCTCGACGCAGAAGCGCGCCTTGAGGCTGCCGGCCGGGTAGTAGATGCCGGAGTGGATGACCTCGGAGTTGCGCGACGAGATGCCAGTGCCGATGCCGCCGGCGGAGTCCAGCACCATCACCTCGCGGCCCGACAGCGCCAGCGCCCGCGCCACC
>JAYUCA010000164.1:0-2547 GCA_043740535.1 Rhodospirillales bacterium
GTGACCGCGGCAAATCGCCAGTCGAACATCCGCCACAGGATGGCGGTGACCAGCAGCACCTCGAACAAGGTCGGCAGGATGTTGAACACCGCCAGGCGCAACACCGCCTCGATGCCGCCGGTGCCCCGCTCCAGCGCTCGGGACAGGCCGCCGGTCTGGCGGTCCAGGTGGAACCGCAGCGACAGCGCGTGCAGGTGCTTGAACGTCTGCAGCGCCACCTTGCGGATGGTGCGCTGCTGCACCGCGGCGAACACGGCGTCCCGCATCTCGGCGAAGCCCGACGAGGCGATCCGCAGCAGCGCATAGGCGCCGATCAGCGCCATCGGCACGAACACGACGTGGTTGGTGGGCGTCAGCGCATCGACGGCGTGGCTGTAGACGATCGGGATGTAGACGGTGGCGATCTTCGCCAGCACCAGCAGCACCCCGGCCACCGCGACGCGGAACCGCGCCACCGGTTCGCCCTTCGGCCACATGTAGGGCAACAGGGATGTCACGGTCTGGAACCCGTTCCGCTGCGACAGCAGGATGGGCGGGCTGGTATCGGCTGGGCGCATGCGCACCTATGTGGCGGCTCCACACGCCGATGCAAAGCCCCGATGTTCGGCGGGCGCGGGTGGCGGCGCTGCGAAAGCGGGCCATACTCGGATGATGGACCTCCTGTATCGCCACATCGCGGCCTGCAACAATGCCGAACTGCCCGGCGGGCGCCGTCCCTTCCTGGTGGCCGGCCGGCAGGTCGGATGGGTCGATCCGGCGCTGCTGCCGGCGATGCGGCGGGCCGGGGCGCAGGCGGATGACGGTGGGGTTTCGCTGGAACTCGGCCAGATGCAGCCGGCGGCGCGGGCGCTGGCGGATGCCGGGCATTTCCCCTGGCGGGACGAGGCGTTCGACGTGCGGGCGGCGCCGGATGGCCCGGTGCTGGCGCAGATCGACCGCGGCGCGCTGCCGGTGTTCGGGATACAGGCGGCCGGCGTGCATTTGAACGGCCTCGTGAAGCGGCAGGACGGGCTGTGGCTGTGGGTCGCCCGGCGGGCGCGGGACAAGCTGCTGGACCCGGGCAAGCTGGACCACCTGGTGGCCGGCGGCGTGCCCTCTGGCATGACGCCCGGCCAGACACTGGAAAAAGAGGCCGAGGAAGAGGCCGGGCTGCCGGCGCCGCTGCTGCAATCCGCGCGACAGGTCGCGGTGATCGACTACGCGATGGCGCGCGACGAGGGGCTGCGGCGGGACCGGCTGCACTGCTACGACGTGATGCTGCCCGACACGTTCCAGCCGGAACCGCGGGACGGCGAGGTCGACGCCTTCGAGCTGTGGCCCATCCAGGCCGTGCTGGACCGCGTGCGCGACACCGACGACTTCAAGTTCAACGTGAACCTGGTGCTGATCGACCTGTTCCGGCGCCTCGGCATGATCCAGGACCCCGGCGGGGACAAGAACCGCAGCCCGGTTGTGACCTGCATCACATAAATTCCCTGTTTCGGAATGATCTAGGCCGGCAACGCCTTTAAGGTCTTCTTCGCACGCACTGCCCGTGCAGAAGTAGAGGACGAAGCGATGGCCCAGGCTGGTGCGGCTGGAAAATCCGGATCGGGCGAACCCGCCGGGATGGACAAGGCGGCCCTGCGGCCGATGCTGAAGTTCGCCCGGCAGGAGCCGGTGCACATGGCCTTCGCCCTGGGCGGCGACGGCAAGGCCATCCTGCAGATGGACAAGCGCAAGCAGCCGCGCGCGCTGGAAAAGACGCTGAAAGAGGCTGCCTCGGACAGCAGGAACCACCGTTTCGGCACGATGAAGGTGCCCGAGGACGACCCGAAGCTCGCGCGGTTCACCGTCAACAAGCCGACGACCGGGATGTCGCGCAAGCTGATCGTCGTGCTGAAGGGCAGCGGCCTGAACAAGGTGGAGATCGTGCTGGAGGACGGCAGCGCGGTCGAAAGCCATCAGGAGGACGACGAGGAGCACCAGGACGACGGGCCCGCCCCGGCGCCCGGCGCCGCCGAGGACCCTGCCTTCCCCAGCGGGAACCTCGCGGCCGGCGGCGACGAAGCCGGCGACCGGGCGCCGGCGCCGGAAGCGCCGGCTGACGCACCGCCGGCTGTTCCGGGCGCCGATGCCGCACAGCCCGACCCCGGTTCGCTGACGCACGAGCTTGCCGGGCTCATCAAGCAGATGACGGCCGTGATCGCGCAGGACCCGACGCGGAAGGCGGCCCTGCTGGGGCTGGCGACCGGAGTGCAGGCGAGCCTCAAGCACGGCGACCTGGCGCCGGCGGCGGCCGGCATCGAGAGCCTTCGCCAGGCGCTCGGCGCGCCGGGGGCGAGCGCTTCCCCGGCGATCGCCAAGTCCCGCGCCGCGTGGATCGCGACGCGCAAGAAGGTCGAGGCCGACATCGCCGGGCTGCACGGCGCGTTCAGCTCGTCGTTGAAGGGGCACGGCATGGCCGATGAGCTCGGCACGCTGTTCCGCACCCGCGTCGACACGGTGCTGGACACGCTGGACGAGGCGCTGGCGCACAAGCTCGACGACATCGACAAGGCGGACGGC
>JAYUCA010000165.1:0-6187 GCA_043740535.1 Rhodospirillales bacterium
CCAGCATCAGCAGGCTAGCCGAACACAGAGCCCGTGATCGTCCGATACCATGCATCGCCGTATGCCGCCTCCTGCGCCCGCACCGCCGGGCTTGCGTCCAGCGGGCTGGGGCCGCCGGCGCCGTCGATGTCCGCCAACTGGCCGCCCACCGGGCGATACACCCCGGCGATCGAGACGCCGTAGCCCGGCGCTGCGATGCTGTAGCACGTGTTGATCAGCCTGGGCTCGGCAGGGGCCTGGCCGGACAGCAGGGCGGCCACCGCGGCGGCGCAGACCTTCGCCTGCGCATTCGCGGCGAAGGCCGATTTCGGCATGGCGCCCATGATGGCGGCGTCGCCGATCACGTGAATGCCGGGCACGAGGCGGCTTTCGAACGAGACGGGATCGACCGGGCACCAGCCGGTGCGGTCGGCGACCCCGGCGGCAACGGCGATCGCGCCGGCCCGCTGCGGCGGGATCACGTTGGCGACGTCCGCCTTGTGGGTGGCGAAGTCGATCGTCAGGGTCATGGCGGCCGCGTCCACGCCGGTCACCTTGCCGCCGTCGGACAGCGACACCCATTCCAGGATGCCGGGATACAGCGCCGCCCAGGCCTGCTGGAACAGTTTCTGCTTGCTGAACACGTCCTTGGCATCCAGCACCAGCAGCTTGCTGCGAGGCTTGTTGGTCTTGAGATACCAGGCGATCAGGCTGGCGCGCTCATAGGGGCCGGGCGGGCATCGATAGGGGTTGGCGGGAATGGCCATCACGACCGTGCCGCCATCCGGCATCGCGCGGAGCTGGTCGCGCAGCAGGATCGTCTGCGGCCCGGCCTTCCACGCGTGCGGCATCCGATCGACGGCGGCCTGGGTGTAGCCGGGCAGGCCGCCGGAGGCTGCGTCCAGGCGCAGGTCGATGCCGGGGGCCATGACCAGGCGGTCGTAGTCGAAGGCGCCGGCGCCGGTGATGACGCGCTTCTGCACGCCATCGACCGCCGTGGCGCGGGCGCGCACGACGGTCACGCCGGCGGCGGCCACGTGGTCCCACCCGAAGCGCTGGCCGTCCATGTCGCGCAGTCCGACCGCGACGGCGTTGCTGAAGGGGCACGAAAGGTATTCGGACTCCGCCTCGATCAGCGTGACGTGGTGGCCCGTAGCGACAAGGGCGCGGGCGGCGGTGGCGCCGGCGAAGCCGCCGCCGATCACGACGACGCGGGGGACGGCCTGGGCGCGGGCTGCAAACGGGGCAGCGAGCGCGGTGGCCAGCAGGGCGCGGCGGTTCAAGGAACACGTCATCCCCGGGCCTTGCTTGACCCGAGAATCTTTTGCCGCGGAAGCACGGTCCTTCCGTGACGACGGGATCCACGGGTCAAGGAAGGCCCGTGGATGACGTTGATGCGGGCAGGCCCCCTCACTGCCCGGCGAACCAGTTGGCAAGTGCCTGGACCTCTTCGGGCGAGAAACCCCTGACAATCCGGTTCATCAGCGTGGCCGGTCTCGCGCCAGAGCGGAAGGCCTCCATGCCGGCCACCGTCTCGGTCGCCGGGCGGCCCTGCAGCACGCCGATCCCGCCGCCTTTCACGTGGCAGCCGGAGCAGGATTCGGCGCCCGGGGGCGCCGCGGCCGCCAGCAGCGTCGCCGCACCCAGCAGCCCGGCGGCCGCGGCCGGCCGCCACAGCCTCATGCGTGGCTCAGGTCGTGCTGCTTCAGCGGCAGGGAGCGGACGCGCTTGCCGGTCGCGGCGAAGATCGCGTTCAGCACGGCCGGCGCCGCCACGGCGATCGTGGGTTCGCCGACCCCGCCCCAGAACCCGCCGGACGGCACCATGATGGTCTCGACCTTCGGCATCATATCCATGCGCATCACCTCGTAGGTGTCGAAGTTGCCCTGGACGACGCGGCCCTTCTCGATCGTGATCTCGGACATCAGGCAGGCGCTGAGGCCGAACACGAACGAGCCTTCGACCTGCGCCTCCACCATGGCCGGGTTCACGACGTGACCGGAATCGGTGCCGGCGACGATGCGGTGGATCGTCAGCTGGCCCTTGGGCGTCACGGAAACCTCGGCCACCGCGGCGGTGTAGCTGCCATAGCCGTAGTTCTGCGCGATGCCGCGGAACACGCCGGCCGGCAGGGGCTTGCCCCAGTCCGCCTTCGCCGCCACGGCGTTCAGCACCGCCAGGTGCAGCGGGTTCTTGGCCATGACGGACTGGCGGAACTCCAGCGGGTCACGGCCGGCCGCGTGGGCCAGCTCGTCCATGAAGCACTCGATGTAGACGGCGTTCTGGTTGAGGTTCACCCCGCGCCAGGGGCCGACCGGCACGTGCGTGTTGCGCATCGCGTAATCGACCAGCAGGTTCGGGATGGCCATGTAGCCGAACTCCTCCGGCGTCACGCCCTGCATCTGCCGCATGTCCGTGCCCGGCAGGTTGCCGTCGGGGCGCAGCCAGGCGTTGATGCTCTGGCCGCTGATGCGCATGTGCAGCGCGTTCAGGTTGCCCTTCTCGTCCAGGCCGCCCGTCAGCTTGCACTGGCTGATGGGGCGGTAGAAGCAGTGCTGCATGTCCTCCTCGCGGGACCACAGCACCTTGATCGGCGTGCCCGGCGCCTGCCTGGCGACCGCGACCGCCAGGCGCACGTAATCCTGCTGGCCGCGCCGGCCGAACCCGCCGCCGAGCGTGTATTTGTTGACCTTCACGCGATCGAGGCCCACGCCCGCCGCCTCGGCCGCCGCGGCCAGCGTCGCGTCGCCGTTCTGCGTGCCGACCCAGACCTCCACGCCGCCATCTGCCACCAGCGCCGTGCAGTTCATCGGCTCGAGGGTCGCGTGGTTCAGGAACGGGGTCGCGTAGATCGCCTCGATGGTCTTGGCGGCCTTCGCCAGCGCCCCCTTGGCGTCGCCGATCGTGTTGCCGGCCCCGGCGGCGTCGTCAGCCAGGCCCAGCGCCAGGTGGGCGGCGATCTGCTGGCTGTCGACGTTGGCGTTCTTCGTGTCTTCCCAGCGGATCGGCAGGGCCGCCAGCGCGGTCTTGGCCTGCCACCAGGTGTCCGCGACCACGGCGACGGCGTTGTCGAACACGGTGAAGACGTGGCGCACGCCTGGGCGCGCCAGGACGGCGGCGGCGTCATAGCCGGCCACTTTGGCGCCGAACACCGGGGACTGCGCGATGGCTGCGGACAGCATGCCAGGCAGCCTCACGTCGACGCCGTACAGCAGCTCTCCGTTCAGCTTCGGCGGCGTATCCAGGCGCGGCACGGACGTGCCGATGATCGTCCAGTCGGCCTTGTCCTTCAGCGTGACGGCCTTCGGCACCGGCAGCTTGCCTGCCTCCTCAGCCAGCGCGCCGTAGTTCAGGCTGCGGCCCGAGGCGGGATGCAACACCGCGCCGCGCTTCGCCTTGCATTCGGACGTGGGAACCTTCCACTGATCGGCGGCAGCCTGCACCAGCATCAGCCGCGCCGCGGCCCCACCCTCCCGCACGTAATCGACCGAGGTCCGCAGGCCGCGGCTGCCGCCCGTCGACATGTCGCCCCAGGCGCGCT
This sequence comes from Rhodospirillales bacterium, assembly GCA_043740535.1. Taxonomy (GTDB): domain Bacteria; phylum Pseudomonadota; class Alphaproteobacteria; order Acetobacterales; family Acetobacteraceae; genus JBBROS01. The sequence continues at coordinate 3,521 of JAYUCA010000165.1, forward strand.
TGCTGGCGAAGTTCACGTGCGGCGGCACCAGCTCGGTGCGGATCTTGCTCCAATCCGCCTCCAGCTCTTCGGCGACGAGCTGGGCCAGGCCGGTCATCGTGCCCTGCCCCATCTCGGACCGGGCGATCCGCACGATCACGGTGTCGTCGGGCTTGATCACGACCCAGATGCCGACCGGCGCACCGCCTGGCTTGCCGCCCTGGACAGGTTGGGCCCGCAGCACGTTGCCGGGCACGGACCAACCCAGGGTGAACAATCCTGCGGCGCCGGCAATGACGCCACGCCGGCGCAGATGGACCTGGTTCATCATGCCCCCCTGAGATCCTGCTGCTTCAGCGGCAGTTGCCGGATGCGCCTGCCGGTCGCGGCGAAGATGGCGTTCAGCACCGCCGGGGCCGCGACGGCGATCGTCGGCTCGCCCACCCCGCCCCAGAAGCCGCCGCTGGGCGCCAGCACGGTCTCGACCTTCGGCATGTCGTCCATGCGGGCCACTTCGTAGGTGTCGAAGTTGCCCTGGACGACGCGGCCCTTCTCGATGGTGTTCTCGCTGTACAGCAGCGCGCTCAGCCCGTAGACGAAGCTGCCTTCGACCTGCGCGGTCACCTGATCGGGGTTCACGACATATCCCGGGTCCGTCGCGGCGACGATGCGGAGGATCTTCAGCTCGCCCTTGGGGCTGACTGTCACCTCCGCCACCGCGGCGGTGTAACTTCCAAACCCGCAGTTCTGGCACAGGCCGCGGAACACGCCCTGCGGCAAGGGCGTGCCCCAGCCGGCCTTGGCCGCTGCGGCGTTCAGCACGGCCAGATGCTTCGGGCTTTTCGCCAGCAGCGTGCGGCGGAACTCCAGCGGGTCCTTCTTGGCGGCGAAGGCCAGCTCGTCGATGAAGCTCTCGACGTAGACGGCGTTCTGGTTGTGGTTGACGCCGCGCCAGAAGCCGACGGGCACGTGGGTGTTGCGCATCGCGTAGTCGATCAGCAGGTTCGGGATGGTCGAATAGCCGAACTCGGCGGGGATCAGCCCCTGCATCTGCAACGTGTCGACGCCGTTCGTCATGCGGTTCGGCGCCAGATACGACAGGATGCTCTGGCCGCTGAGCCTGATGTGCAGCGCCTCGACGTTGCCGTTCTCGTCCAGCGCGGCCTTCATCCTGCACTGGGTGACGGGGCGGTATGCGCCGTGCTGCATGTCCTCCTCCCGGGACCAGATCAGCTTGATCGGCGTGCCCGGCATCGCCTTGGCCAGCAGCACCGCCTGGCGGGTGAAGTCCTGGTTGCCGCGCCGTCCGAAGCCGCCGCCGAGCAGGAACTTGTTGACCCGCACCTTGTCCAGGCCAACGCCGCCGGCCTCGGCGGCGGCGGCCAGCGTCGCGTCGCCGTTCTGGGTGCCGACCCACACCTCGACCCCATTGGACGAGACCATGGCCGTGCAGTTCATCGGCTCCAGCGTCGCGTGGTTCAGGAACGGGGCGCCATAGGTCGCCTCGATCGTGCGGGCAGCCTTGGCGAGCGCTGCCGGGGCGTCGCCCTGCTTGTTGCCGACGCCGGCTTCCTTGGCGTCCAGGCCCTCGGCCAGGCGGGCGGCGATGGCCTTGCTGTCGACGTTGCCGTTGGCGCCCTCGTCCCAGGTGACCGGCAGCTTGTCCAGCGCCGTCTTGGCCTGCCACCAGGTGTCGGCCACGACGGCTACGGCGTCGTCGCCGATCGGCAGCACGTTGCGAACGCCCGGCATGCCCATGACCGACTTCGCGTCGAACGCGGTCAGCTTGCCGCCGAACACCGGGCATTGGGCGATGGCCGCCAGCTTCATGCCGGGCAGCTTCACGTCGATCGCGTATTGCGCGCTGCCGTTCAGCTTCTCGGTGGTGTCGAGCCGCGGCAGCCCCTTGCCGATGATCGTCCAGTCGGCCGGCGCCTTCAGCGCGATGTCCTTGGGCACCGGCAGCTTGCCGGCGGCCTCGGCCAGGGCGCCGTAGCGGATGCTGCGGCTGGTGGCGGGGTGCAGCACCGCGCCCTCCTTCGCCTTGCACTCGGATACCGGGACGTTCCACTGCGCGGCGGCGGCCTGCACCAGCATGGTGCGCGCGGCGGCGCCGCCCTGGCGGACGTAGTCCACGGACATGCGGATGCCCTGGCTGCCGCCGGTCAGCATGTCGCCCCAGGCGCGCTTGCTGGCGAAGTTGGCCTCGGGCGGCACGTATTCGGCGCGCACCTTGCTCCAGTCGGCCTCCAGCTCGTCGGCGACCAGCTGCGCGAGGCCGGTCAGCGTGCCCTGACCCATCTCGGACCGGGCGATGCGGATGACCGTCGTGTCGTCGGGCTTGATGACGACCCAGATGCCGACGGGCGTGCCGCCGGCGGAGGCGGGGGTCAGCGGGCCCATCTGGGGAGGAGTTTGGGCCGCCGCCTCCATGACGCCGCCGGGCAGTTCCCAGCCCAGGGCGAATGCGCCGCCGGCCGCTGAGGCCAGGGCGACGCGGCGCGAGATCGCGCCCATGAGATTCACTGCAAGCGCGCCCACGGGCTAGGCTTTCCCGCCGGCTGCCACCGTGTGGATCGCCTGCTTGATGCGCTGGTAGGTGCCGCAGCGGCAGATGTTTGTCATCACCTCGTTGATGTCGGCGTCGGTCGGCTGCGGCTTGTCCTTCAGCAGCGCGACGGCGGCCAT
>JAYUCA010000166.1:0-5195 GCA_043740535.1 Rhodospirillales bacterium
TGATCGGGGCTCAGGTTCAGCAGGGCCGCCACGTCGAAGCGCAGCGTGGTCAGGCGCTCCAGCATGTAGGACGACATCTCCAGCACATAGACGCCCGCATCGCCCAGCAGCGGCAGGGCGAGGGCGGCCGTACCCAGGTTGCCGCCTGCCGCCGAGTCGATGCTAATTCCGGGGCCAGCGCCGATCAGGATGTGGTGCAGCAATGCCGTCGACGTGCTTTTGCCGTTGGTGCCGGTGATGCCGACGAAGCGCGCCTGGCTGCCGCTGGCCCGCACCGCCTGGAACAGCAGCTCGGCGTCCGACAGGATCGGGATGCCCGCCGCCTTGGCAGCCAGCGCGGCCGGGTGCGGCGCGGGCAGGTGGTGCGGGACGCCGGGGCTGAGCACCAGCGCGTCGAACCCGGCATAGCCCAGCGCCGGGTCATGCAGCGGGAACAGGGCGGCAGACCGGGTCTCGGCGCTGTCATCCCACACGACGATATCGGCGCCCATGCCGGCCAACGCCTGCGCCGCGGCGGCGCCGTTGCGGCCCAGGCCCACGACGGCGTAGCGGCGGCCCCGGAACAGGGTGGGGGAGAAGCTCACCGGATTTTCAACGTCGCCAGGCCGACCAGGGCCAGGATCATCGACACGATCCAGAAGCGGATCACGATGGTCGGCTCGGACCAGCCCTTCTTTTCATAGTGGTGGTGCAGCGGCGCCATCAGGAACACCCGCCGGCCGGTGCGCTTGTACCAGAACACCTGGATGATGACCGAGACCGTCTCCACCACGAACAGCCCGCCGACGATCGCCAGCACGAACTCGTGCTTCGTCGCGACCGCCACGGCGCCCAGCGCGCCGCCCAGCGCAAGGCTGCCGGTATCGCCCATGAACACGGCCGCCGGCGGCGCGTTGAACCACAGGAACCCGAGCCCGGCCCCCACCAGCGCCGCCAGGAACACGCCAAGCTCGCCCACGCCCTGCACCGGATGAAGCTGCAGGTAGTCCGCGAAGATGCGGTTGCCGACCAGGTAGGAGATCAGCGCGAACACCCCGGCGGCGATGATCGTCGGCACGATCGCCAGCCCGTCCAGCCCGTCCGTCAGATTGACCGCGTTGCTGCTGCCGATCATCACGACCATGCCGACCAGCGGGAAGGCGAAGCCGAAGGGGATCAGCACCTCCTTGAACACCGGGATCGTCAGCCCGGTCGACAGCGGCCCGCGGGTCAGCAGCATGATCGCGATGGCGCAGGCCAGGCCCATGACCAGTTGCGCCACCAGCTTGCCGCGGGCCGACACGCCCCGGGTGTTGCGGCGCGACAGCTTCAGGAAGTCGTCGACGAAGCCCACGCCGCCGTAGCCCAGCGTCAGCAGCAGCACGGACCACACATAGCCGTTGCGCAGGTCCGCCCAGAGCAGCGTGGATATCGTCAACGACAGCAGGATCAGCACGCCGCCCATCGTGGGCGTGCCCTTCTTTTCGATCAGGTGCCGCTCAGGCCCGTCCTCGCGGATCGGCTGGCCGCCGCGCTGCACCGACCGCAGCCAGCGGATCACCATCGGGCCCAGCAGGAAGCTGATGAACAGCGCGGTCAGGCATGCGGCGCCGGAGCGGAACGTGATGTAGCGGAGGAGGTTCGCCAGGTTGTACTGGTCGGCGAAGCCACGGGCGAGGTTGAACAGCACTAGCCGGGACCTCCGGACGGGTGGGGCGGGGCCGGCGCCTCCAGTGCGCTCACGACCACCCTCATCCGGCTGCCGAGGCTGCCTTTCACGAGCACCGCGTCACCGGGCCGGACGGCGGCGGAGACGATCGGGGCGAGCGATTCGGCGTCGCCCGCATGGGCGCCACGCTGGCGCGGCGGCACACGGTCGAACAGCAACCGGCTGAGGGGGCCGCACGCATAGAGCAAGTCGGCCGACTGCGCCACGTCCGAAGCCAGGCCGGCATGCTCGGCTTCCGCGAAGTCGCCCAGCTCCCGCATGTCGCCCAGCACGACAAGGCGGCGGGTGGCGGGCAGGATTCGCAGCACTTCCAACGCGGCCCGGACCGACGCTGTGCTGGCGTTGTAGCTTTCGTCCAGCAGCAGCACCTCGCCGTTGCGGATGCTGCGCTGCTGTCCACGCCCGGCTCCGGGCTCGAAATGCTCGAGCGCCGCCGCGGCGCGCACGAGGTCGAGCCCCAGCGCATGGCAGGCAAGCAAGGTCGCCAGCGCGTTGAAGGCCATGTGCGTGCCGGGCGCCGGCAGGCAGAAGCCGATGGTCTGGCCCAGGATGTTTGCCTCGACCGTGGTGCCCTGCGGCGTCAGCTCCATGGCGACGACGTGCGCGTCCGCCGCGTCCGACCGCCCGAACGTCAGCGCCCGGCCGGGCGCGTGCGCCAGCAGATGGTCGAGGAACGCCGAATCGGCCGGCAGCACGCCGTCGCCGCCGGGCGCCAGGCCGTCCAGCAGGGTCGCCTTCTCCTCCGCGATGGCCTCGATGCTGCCCATGTGGCCGATATGCGCGGTGCCGACGGTGGTGATCACGGCGACGTGCGGCGACACCAGCAGCGCCAGCGGCAGGATCTCGCCGGGGTTGTTCATGCCGACCTCGGCGATGCAGAACGCGGCGTCTTGCGGCAGCCGGGCGAGGGTCAGCGGCACGCCCCAGTGGTTGTTGTAGCTGGCCTCCGCGGCGTGGGTGGGGCCGAAGGCGGACAGGGCGGTCCGCAGCATCTCCTTGGTCGTCGTCTTGCCGACGCTGCCGGTCACGGCGACGACGCGGCCCTGGAAGCGGGCGCGGCCGGCACGGCCGAGCGCGGTGAGGCCGGCCAGCGTGTCGGGCACGACCAGGGCGGGGGCGCCGGCGGGCAGGCCATCGACATGGCTGACCATGACGCCGGCCGCGCCGCGCTCCAGCGCCGTCGCGGCGTGGGCGTGGCCGTCCGAGGTCCCCTGCAGCGCGATGAACAGGTCGCCGGGCTGCAGGCTGCGCGTGTCGATGGAGACGCCGGACGCGTCGAAGGGCGTGGGCATGGCGCCGCCGGTGGCGTGCAAAAGGGCGGCGGCGGTCCAGAGGGTCACGCTCCCCTCCCTTCTTCAGGGAGGCCGTCCGTGGAAAGATACTTGCCGCAGACATCGTCATCACTGGACTTGATCCGGTGATCCACGCGGTTCCACCTGTCACGACCCTGGACGTTGGACTCGAAGCTGTCGGACTTTAGTGCAAGCCGGACCGCGTGGGTGGCCGGGTCAAGCCCGGCCATGACGTAATATATTGACGTCTTTCTAAAAAATTCCGCCGAGAGCGAACCGATCATGGCTTGCCGGCCATGGCGCGGATCGTCTGCACGTCGTCGAACGGGATTGTCGTGGCGCCGATCGTCTGACCGTTCTCGTGGCCTTTGCCGGCCACCGCCAGGACGTCGCCGGGGCGGAGCATGGACATGGCCGCCGCGATGGCCGCGGCGCGGTCGCCGATCGCGGTGGCGCCCGGGCAGGCGGCGGCGATCGCGGCGCGGATGCTTGCCGGGTCTTCCGATCGGGGGTTGTCGTCGGTGATGAAGACGTGGTCGGCCAAGCGGGCGGCGACGGCGCCCATCAGCGGGCGCTTGCCGCGGTCGCGGTCGCCGCCGGCGCCGAACACCAGGATCAGGCGGCCCGTCGTGTGCGGGCGCAGCGCCAGCAACAGGCGTTCGAGCGCGTCCGGCGTGTGGGCGTAATCGACATAGGCGGCGGCGCCGTTGGGTTCGGCTGCCAGTTCCATCCGGCCGCGGACGCCGCGCAGGCCGGGCAGGTGCGCCAGCGCGCCAGCGACGCCGACGGCCTCGGCCAGCGCGGCCGCGAGCAGCGCGTTGTCCGCCTGGAACCGGCCCGGCAGCGACAGGTCCAGCCTGTGCGTGACGCCGCCCGCCTCCAGCACCAGCGCCTGGCCGCCCGGATGCGGCATGGCGCTGACCAGGCGGATCGCGCCGCCGCCCTCGCCCACCAGGCGCAGGTCCAGGTGCCGCGCCGCCGCGATCTGGCGCAATGCCGCCAGCGTGTCGGCATCCAGCGTGGCGCTGGCGACGGCGGGCGCGCCGGGCGGCAGGATCTCGGCGAACAGCCGCAGCTTGGCGGCGCGGTAGGCCGCCATCGTGCCGTGATAGTCCAGGTGGTCGCGGGTCAGGTTGCTGAACCCGGCGGCGGCCAGGCGGACGCCGTCCAGGCGGAACTGGTCCAGCCCGTGCGACGACGCCTCGATGGCGGTGGCGCGCACGCCGTCGCGGGCCAGGCGCGCGAGCGTGTCGGCCAGCGTCACCGGGTCCGGCGTGGTCAGGCCAGGCTCGGTCGCGCCATCCGGGCCGATGACGCCCAGCGTGCCCAGGCTGGCCGAGGGCCGCCCGGCGGCGGCGAAGATCTGGCGCAGGAAGTCGGCCACGCTGGTCTTGCCGTTGGTGCCGGTGATGGCGACGATCGTCGCCGGCTGCGGCCCGGCGTGCAGCGCGGCCAGGCGGGCCAGCGCCCGGCGTGGCTGGTCGTCCAGGATCAGCGGACGCGGCGGCACGCCGGCGGGCCATGCCGTTCCGGTGGGCGCCAGCACGGCGGCGGCGCCACGGCCCACCGCATCGGCGATGAAGGCGCGGCCATCGAAGCGCGCGCCCGGCAGGGCGGCGTACAGCATGCCGGGCCGCACCTGGCGGCTGTCCGCCGTCAGGCCCGACAGCGCGTCCGGCATGCCCTGGGGCGCTGGGATGCCGAGCGCGTCCAGCATCTCAGCGGGCGTCGGCGAAGCTGGGGACATGGCTGGCGTCGCGCTGGCGAGGCCGCTCCCGCGGGGCGGCGGGGGCCGTGGCCGGCGCGGTGAAGGGGGCGGCGGGGGCCGCAGCGGTCGGCGACGGCTGGCGTGCCGCGGGGGCCTCGCGCACCACATAGCCGCGCGGCGGCTGCATCGGGATCGCGAGCGACGCCTGGATCGCCGCGGCGTTCGTGGTCTCGGGCATCAGGCCCAGCATCGGTCCGATGCGGGCGATCACGCGCCCGGCGCCCGGTGCGCTGACGGCGCCGGCGGTCGAATAGCCGCCGGTGCTGGCGTTGCCCTTCGGTTCGTCCAGCATGAAATACACCGCGTACTTGGGCGCGTTCATCGGGAACACGCTCATGAAGGCGCTGATGTTGGTGTGCTTCTTGTAGCCATGCCCCGAGGTCTTTTCCGCCGTGCCGGTCTTGCCGCCGACGAAATAGCCTGCGAC
>JAYUCA010000167.1:0-2400 GCA_043740535.1 Rhodospirillales bacterium
GCGATCCAGCGGCCGCATGCACCGCTGTCGGCCCCTCGATCGCCACACCGCGAGGGCGGCTCCGGATGACGGGTCATGATACCGGAGACCTGGTCTTAGTGTGGGATGCTGAGATACGAAGCCGTATTCCACCATACGGTTTTAGACGGGTCAGGACTTTGGGCTCTTGGTATAAGAGCCCTGCCGTGTGCATCGGTTGGTGGAATGCGGAGGGCATTCCACCCTACGAGGCAACCGCGGGAGAACCGCCGATCGGACGAAGCCGTCTGATCGGATACTGCTCTAGGCAGCCTGAGCCACCGGCCACACCGCGCGGAATGCTGCCACCGCACGATCGACCGCGGCGTCGTCGATGTGGCGATGCGTCACGCAGCGGATCTGCCACGTGTCCCAGGCGCCCACGCGCACGCCATGCCGTTCCAACCGGGACATCCATTCCGACGCGGGCAGGCCCGACGCGCTGGTGTCGATGCGGACGATGTTGGTCGCCGTGCCGGACACCGAGGTCAGCGCCGGGTCGATCGCCGCGATGCCCTCGGCCAGGCGGCGCGCGGTGCGGTGGTCTTCCGGCAGGCGGTCCACCATCGTTTCCAGCGCGACCAGCCCCGCCGCCGCCAGCCCGCCTGCCTGGCGCAGCGCCCCGCCGACCATGCGGCGATAGGCCCGTGCGCGCCGGATGAACGCGCCGCCGCCCACCAGCACGCTGCCGATCGGGGCGCTCAGCCCCTTGCTGAGGCAGAAGGTGACGCTGTCCGCCGCAGCAGCCAGTGCGGAAGGCGTCGTCCCCAAGGCGGCCACCGCGTTGAAGAACCGGGCGCCGTCGATATGGCTCGGCACGCCCGCCTTGCGCGCGATCTCGCCCACCGCCAGCAGATGCGCCAGCGGCGGCGCCGCGCCGCCCGCATCGTTATGCGTGGTTTCCATCCAAACCAGCGCCGTCGGCAGCTTCGCCGGCAGGAACTCCGGCACGATCGCCGCCTTCAGCGCGTCCAGGTCCATGGCGCCCCGCTGCGCCGGCAGGGTGCGCGGGAACAGCCCGCCCAGCATCGACACGCCGCCCAGCTCGGACCGAAGCAGATGCGCGCCCGCATCCACCAGCAACTCCCCACCCCGGTGCGCGTGCGCCAGCAGCGCCACCAGGTTCCCCATCGTGCCGCTGACGACGAACAGCCCGGCCTCCTTGCCCAGCAGCGCCGCCGACGCCTCCTCCAGGCGGCGGACCGTCGGGTCGCCGTCGCGGCTGTCGTCGCCGCCGGTGGCGTGGCGCTGGGCTTCCAGCATCGCCTCGGTAGGAAGGGTCAGGGTGTCGCTGCGCAGGTCGATCACCCTCGACACTCCGTTGGACATGCTGGCGTGCGACATCCGGAAAATCCATCATGTGGGGGTTAAGCTGATTTTATTTCAATCGGATAGGGGCGGATGACGCGGTCAGGCGGCTTGGGGGATGGTGTGGAGTTCGGGGAGAACATCGAGGTGGCATGCGGCTTTCTGGCCAGGAGACATGTCGCGCAGCAGCGGCTCCTCGGTCTTGCAGCGGTCGAACACATAGGGGCAGCGGGTGTGGAAGCGGCAGCCGCTGGGCGGGTTGATCGGGCTGGGCACGTCGCCCTTCAGGATGATGCGGTCGCGCCTGGCCAACGGGTCCGGCACCGGCACCGCCGACAGCAGCGCGCGCGTGTAGGGGTGGCGCGGGTTGGCGAACAGCGTCCGGCGGTCGGCGATCTCGACGATCTTGCCCAGGTACATCACCGCGACCCGGTGCGTCAGATGCTCGACGATCGCCAGGTCGTGGCTGATGAACAGCAGGGCCAGGCCCAGCTCGTCCTGCAGGTCGGACAACAGGTTGACGATCTGCGCCTTGACCGAGACGTCGAGCGCCGAGACCGCCTCGTCGCAGATGATCAGGTCGGCGCCGGGGGCCAGCGCCCGGGCGATGCCGATCCGCTGCCGCTGGCCGCCGCTGAACTCGTGCGGGAAGCGGCGCATGGAGTCGCGCGGCAGGCGGACGGTGTCCATCAGCTTGGCGACGCGGTCGTCGGTTTCGCTGGCGCTGCCGGCCAGCCCGAAATTACGCAGCGGCTCGGCGATGATGTCGCGCACGCGCATGCGGGGATTAAGGCTGCTGAACGGGTCCTGGAACACCACCTGGATGCGGCGGCGCAGCGGGCGCAGCCGGCTGAGCGAGATGTTGTGGATCGGCTGCCCATCCAGCAGCACCTCGCCGTCGGTCGGCTCGACCAGGCGCAGGATGGCCTTGCCGACCGTGCTCTTGCCGCAGCCGCTTTCGCCGACCAGGGACAGCGTCTCGGCCTTGTCGATGCTGAAGCTGACGCCGTCGACGGCGTAGACCTGGCCGGTGACGCCGCCCAGCACGCCGCCGCGGATCGGGAAGTGCTTCTT
>JAYUCA010000168.1:0-1934 GCA_043740535.1 Rhodospirillales bacterium
GCCAGCGCCCAGCGCGATAGCCGGATCACCGCCTCGGACGCCACGCCGTGCCCCCAGAAGCGCCGGCCGATCCAGTAGCCGAGGTTGCCGACCCGCGGCGTGATATCCAGCCGCAGCCCGACGCAGCCCACCAGCTCGGACCCGTCATCCTGCCCGGCGATGCCCAGATGGAAGCCGGTGCCCTGCTCGATCTGGCTGGCGGTCGAGGCGATCCACTCGTCAGCCAGTTCACGCGGGTAGGGGAAGGGCAGCTTCGACAGGTTCCGCACGACCGCCCAGTCGTTGACCAGGCGGTGCAGCGCCGGGGCATCGGCGGCGATCAGCGGACGCAGCAGCAGCCGGTCGGTCTTGAGCGGGGTGAACCCGCGGGACGACAGCGTGAGCGCCACTAGTGGGCGACGGCTGACGGGAAGAACCGCCAGACTTTCCCACTCGTCGTCGATCTGGTGGAGCGATTCACCCGACCGGCGGGGCGTATGTGTCGGGATCGCACCACTAGCTGCGGTAACTGCCGTTGATGTCGATGTAGCCGTGCGTCAGGTCGCAGGTCCAGACGGTGGACTTGCCCTTGCCGAGGCCGAGATCGACGGCGATCGCGATCTCGCGGCCCTTCATGTGCGCCACCACCGGACCCTCGTCGTAGCCCGGCACCACGCCGCCGTCGCGCGCCATCCAGGTGCCGCCGACGCCCACGCTAAGCTGGTCGCGGTCCGCCGGCTCTCCGGCCTTGCCGACGGCCATCACGATTCGGCCCCAGTTCGCGTCCTCGCCGGCGATCGCCGTCTTGACCAGCGGCGAGTTGGCGATGGCCATGCCGATCCGCTTGGCGGACTTGTTCGACACGGCGCCGGTGACGTCGATCTGCACGAGCTTCTGCGCGCCCTCGCCATCGCGCACCACCTGCAGCGCCAGGTCCAGCAGCAGGCTGTCCAGCGCGTCGCGGAAGCTGCGCAGCATCTTCGTGTCGCTTTTGTGCAGCTTCGGGTGGTCCGCCTGGCCGGTGGCGAACAGCAGCACGGTGTCGCTGGTGGAGGTGTCGCTGTCGACCGTGGTGCAGTTGAAGCTGCGCTTGACGCCGCGGCTCAGCATGTCCTGAAGCAGCGTCGGCGGGATGCGGGCGTCGGTCGCGACGAAGCACAGCATGGTGGCCATGTCGGGCGCGATCATGCCGCTGCCCTTGGCGATGCCGGTGATGCGGACCGGCGTGCCGCCGATGTCGGCCACGCGGGTCGCGGCCTTGGGGAAGGTGTCGGTCGTCATGATGCCGCGGGCCGCCGCCTCCCACGCATCGGGCTGCAGGCCTGCATGCAGGCCCGGCAGCGCCGCGGTCAGCTTCTCGTGCGGCAGCGGTTCGCCGATCACCCCCGTGCTGGCCACGAACACCTCGTGCGCGCCACAGCCCAGCAGCTTGGCCGTGGCCCGTGCCGTCGCCTCGGCCGCGTGGATGCCCGCCTGCCCCGTGAACACGTTTGCGTTGCCGGCATTCACCACCACCGCCCGCGCCCGGCCGCCCACCAGCCCGTCCCGGCACCAGTCGATGGCAGCCCCCGGGCACTTGTTGCGGGTGAACACCCCGGCGACATGCGTGCCCGGCGGCATCTCGATCATCACGAGGTCCGTGCGGTCCTTGTAGCGGATGGCGGCCTGCGCCGCGCCCAGCCGGACGCCGGCCAGCGGCGGCAGGTCGGGCAGGTCCACGGCCAGGGGCGACAGGGGAATGGGCATCGGGCTATTTCGCCGGGGCCGGGGCCGGGGTGGGCGCAGGGGTGTCGGCCATGGGCGTGCCATCCTGGTTGAATTTCTGGATCGACAGGCCGACCTTGGCCTCGGCCAGCACCTTCGTGACGCCTTCCTGGATCAGCGACTGCCGGATCTCGTCGCGCACCTGGTCGAGAACGGCCGCGGGCGCGGTGCGGCGTTCGATCATCTTGATG
>JAYUCA010000169.1:0-26547 GCA_043740535.1 Rhodospirillales bacterium
GGCGTGACGGTGAACACCAATGCGGGCGTCGGCACGCGGGTGACGCTGGGCGTTGGGAACACGACGGTGCTGTCGCACGGCAACGACACCTTGGTGGGCGGCAGCGGGTCCAACCTGTTCAACGTCAGCGGCGTCACGACGCTGACCAGCCAGTCGGCTGGGGCGGACGTCATCAACGCGCTGACCGGGGCGAGCCTTTCTGCGTCCATCACCGGCAAGTGGTTCACGCTGGCCGATTTCGGGGCGGCCATCAGCCTTTCCGAGACGGGCGGCGGCGACAACGTCGCGGTGGCCTTGGCGGGCGGCAGCGCGCTGGTCTATGGCGGGGCGGGGGCGGGCGTGACGGTGAACACAAATGCGGGCGCAGGCACGCGGGTGACGCTGGGGGCGGGCAACACGACGGTGCTGTCGCACGGCAACGACACGCTGATCGGCGGCAGCGGGTCCAGCAATTTCACCATCACGGGCACGTCGACGCTGACGAGCCAGTCGGCCGGGGCGGACGTCATCAACGCGATGGAAGGGTCCGTGCTGAGCGTGTCGGTGACGGGCAAGTCGTTCACCCTGGCCGATTTCGGCGCGGCGATCAGCCTGACCGAGACGGGTGGCGGCGATACCGTGGCGCTGTCGCTGTCGGGTGGCAGCGGCCTGGTCTATGGCGGGGCCGGGGTTGGGGTCACCGTCAACACGAATGCCGGCGTCGGCACGCATGTCACGATCAACGCGGGCAACACCACGGTGCTGTCGCACGGCATGGATGCGATCTTCGCCGGTTCGGGCCACCTGACGTTCATCGGCGGCAGCCAGGCATCCAGCGTGACCGGGGGATCCGGGGCCATGAGCATCCAGGCCGGCAGCGGCGACCTGACGGTGACGGGGGGCAGCGCCGGCGACGTGTTCCGTGCTGGGGCCGGCATGGACGTGTTCAACCAGGGCAATGGCAACAACACGAGCTATCTGGGGGCCGGAAGCGCCACGATCGTCGGCGGGACCGGAACGAACGCCTACCATTTCCTTGCCGGGGCCGGCGTGCGGTCGATCGACATCCTGAATTTCCACGTCGACCGGGACACCTATGACTTCGCAGGCTACGCCGGCAGGGCGATCGCGTCCGAAGCGGTGGTCGGCGGCGCCTTGCAGATGGTGCTGAGCGATGGCGCCAGGATCACCTTCGAGGGGGTCGGGAAGCTGCTTTGACCGCTCGTGACAGGCGTGGACGGCCGGGGCGAGGCCAACCCATGACGTTACAGAAACGGAAAGCGGCCGAATGCGATTCGCCTGGGGTCCGCGGATTGTTTGGGGTCCGCGGATTGTTTTCTGGTAGGCGGAACCCGGTCGTGCGAATATCGTCAGCCACAAGCAGGAGCCTCCACAGGCGATGAAGGTAAATTACAGCTTCCAGAAGGCCGCCAGAGAGCGGGCAAAGCAAGAGAAGAAAGAGGCCAAGAAGCGCGACAACGCCGTGCATTCCGCGGCCGTGGACGAACAGCCCGCCGCCCCTGTTGAAACGCCCCCGAGCGAGACGGCCGTCAAGACCTGACCATGCCAGGAGCGGCCGGCGCGGGCTGCGGGATGCCGTCCGCCGAGGCATGAGCGGCGGACTGGCGTTGGGTTTCGCTTGCGAGGGACCAGCCATGAACGACATGACCGAGGCGCTGGCGCATACACCGCAGGCGGACACGCACGGCATCGTCGATTGCGACGTGCATCCGCTGTTCGCCGACGGGATCCGCAGCCTGTATCCCTACATGCCGGACGCCTGGACGCAGCGCTTCATCCGCAAGCGGGCGCACCAGGCCGGCGGCGGCCGTACGCTGCGCTTTGCCCAGCCGAACGGCGCCGTGGTGCGCGACGACGCCATGCCCGGGCCCGGCAAGCCCGGGGGCAGCGACCCGCATTTCCTGGTGAAGGACCTGCTGGACCGGCACGACATCTCGCTTGCGGTGCTGAACAGCCTGCAGTCGGGCGCGCTGTGCTCGGTGCATGCCTCGGTCGATGAGAGCATCGTCATCGCCTCGGCCGCCAACGACTACTACATCGACCAGTGGCTGAGCGTGGACCCGCGGCTGACCTACGCGCCCGTCGTGCCGTCGCAGGACCCGGCGGCGGCGGCGGCGGAAATCCGCCGCGTCGGCGGGCACCCCCAGGTCAGTGCCGTCGCCGTGCCGCCGCTGTCGATCCTGATGGGCAACCGGTACTGGTGGCCCATCTTCGCGGCGGCGTCGGACATGGGGCTGCCGATCCTGCTGCACGTCACGGGGTCAGAAGCCATCTACAACGGCGCGCCGATGCCGGCCGGCGGTCTGCCGGACACCTACATCGAGCGCTACGTGACGCTGGGGCAGGGGGCGGAGGCGAACCTCAACAGCCTGGTGATGAACGGCACGTTCGAGCGGTTCCCGGGGTTGAAGGTGCTGTTCGTCGAATACGGCTTCGTCTGGCCGGTGCCGTTGATGCTGCGCATGGACCGGCTGTGGCGCAGCCTGCGGCACGAGGTGCCGTGGGTGAAGAAGTCGCCGATCGACTACGTGGCCGAGCACGTGTGGTTCACCACCCAGCCGATCGAGGAGCCGCGCGACCCCCTGGACCTGGAGCGGCTGGTGAACATGGTGGGCGTCGAGAACCTGTGCTTCAGCACGGACTATCCGCATTGGGACAACGACATGCCGATGCAGTCGCTGCGATCGTTGCCGAAGGGCGACCGCGACAAGATTTTCCGCACCAACGCGCGCCGCGTCCTGCGGCTGGCGTAGCGGCGTGCGGGAGAGGCAGGCGTTCAACGTGGGTGCTGCGGACAGCTTCCCGGCGGGCGTGTTCGTCATGGTGGCGGTGCCGGGGCGGGACATCGGCGTGGTGAAGCTGGCGAGCGGGGAGCTGCGGGCGGTGCGGAACCGGTGCCCGCACAAGGGCGCGCCGATCTGCCGCGGCATCGTGGGCGGCACGTGGCCGCCGAGCGCGCCGGGCAGGCTCGATTTCGACCGGAACGGGGAGGTGCTGGTGTGCCCGTGGCATGGCTACGAGTACGATCTCAACACCGGCCAGGAAATGTTCGGGACGGGGCCCACCCGGCTGAAGATGTATGATGTGTCGGTGCGGGACGGCCAGGTGTTCGTGACGGTTTGAGACCAGGGATATCGGGCCGCGTCGTCACTGCGAGCTTTTGCGAAGCATCCAGGGCGGCCAGACCTGATCTCTCGGTCCTGGATCGCTTCGCAAGGGCTCGCGATGACGACCGAGGGCTGGGACGGTTGGCATGAGATGACCAGAAGGGGGCTTCAATGACCGCCACGCGGATGCTGCGCGACCTGCTGGCCAAGGGCGGCATGATCCGTGCGCCCGGCGTCTATGACGGCATCACCGCCAAGCTGGCCGAGCAGGCCGGGTTCCCGGCGTTGTACATGACCGGGGCCGGCGCCTCGATGGCGCGCGGCCTGCCGGATTTCGGGCTGCTGACGCTGACGGAGATGGCGGCGAACGCCTCGATGATCGCGCGGTCGGTCGCGGTCCCGGTGATCGCCGACGCCGACACCGGCTATGGCAACGAGCTGAACGTGACGCGCACGGTGATGGAGTATGAGCGCGGCGGCGTGGCCGGGCTGCATATCGAGGACCAGGTCTCGCCCAAGCGCTGCGGGCATCTGGACGGCAAGGAGATCGTGCCGCGTGGGGAGTTCGCGGCCAAGATCCGCGCCGCGGTGGCGGCCCGGTCGGACCCTGGCTTCCTCATCATCGGCCGCACCGATGCGCGGGGCGTGGCCGGGTTCGACGAGGCGATCGCGCGGGCCAACCTGGCGTTGGACGCGGGTGCGGACATGGCGTTCGTCGAGGCCGCGGCCTCGGTGGCCGAGGTGGAGTCGATCCCGCGCCTGGTGCGGGGCCCGTGCCTGCTGAACATCGTCGTCGCCGGCAAAACGCCCGATATCGGCCTGGGCGACGCGGAGGCGATGGGTTACCGGCTGGCGATCATGCCGAGCATGCTGCTGAACGCGGTCATGAACGCCTGCGACGCGGCGCTGGCCCAGGTCCGGGATACGGACCGGCCGGTGAGCAGCGTGGGCCAACGGCCGGTGGCGGCGCGGTTCCAGCGCTTCGGCGCGGACCATTGGAACGCGCTGCGGACGAAGTTCCGCGACGAGGAACAGCCGGCGCCGGTTTCGGGGGCGTGACCGGGGGCGGGACATGCGCCACACTCCGGCCATGCCCCTGCCGTGGGGGCGCCGAAAAGGCTGCAACAGCCGTCGCATGAGGGGATGCCGTCCATGAAACGCCGAACATTGCTGGGCTCCGCCGCGGCCGCCACGCTGGCCCGGCCCGCGCTGTCGCAGACCGCGTCGCGCGTGCTGCGCTTCGTGCCGCAGGCCAACCTGTCGAGCCCGGACCCGATCTGGACGACGGCGGACGTCACCCGCAACCACGCCTACATGATCTATGACACGCTGTATGGCGTCGATACCGCGCTGACGCCCAGCCCGCAGATGTGCGCCGGGCATGAGCTGTCGACGGACAAGCTGACGTGGCGGTTCACGCTGCGCAGCGGGCTCGTTTTCCACGACGGGACGCCGGTGCGCGCCATCGACTGCACGGCGTCCATCGCGCGATGGAGCAAGCGGGACGGGTTCGGGCAGATCGTGGCCGCGCGGCTCGATGAGATGAAGGCGATCGACGACCGGACGTTCGAGCTGCGCACGAAGAAGCCGTTCCCGCTGATGCTGCTGGCGCTGGGCGCCAACTCCTGCTTCATCATGCCGGAGCGGGTGGCCGCCACGGACGCGTTCAAGCAGATCGACGACTTTACCGGCAGCGGGCCGTTCAAGTTCGTGCGCAACGAGTGGGTGTCCGGCTCGCGGTCCGTGTATGCGCGTCACGAGGCGTATGCGCCGGCGGCCGGCAAGCCGGATTTCAGCGCGGGCGCGAAGGTGGCGAACATCGACCGGGTCGAGTGGATCGTCATGCCGGACGCGGCCACCGCGGCGGCGGCGCTGCAGAACAACGAGGTGGACTGGATCGAGCAGCCGCTGATCGACCTGGTGCCGCTGCTGAAGCGGAACAAGGACATCACGGTGCAAAAGTTCGACCCGTTCGGCGTCGTGGGCGTCGTGGTGTTCAACCACCTGCATCCGCCGTTCGACAACCCGAAGCTGCGGCGCGCGCTGCTGCCGGCGCTGGACCAGAACGCGTATCTCGAGGCGGTGATCGGCAACCAGCCGGACTTCAAGCGGGCCGGGGTGGGCGTGTTCGCGCCGGGCACGCCGCTGGCGAACAGCACGTCGTTGAGCGGGTTGACCGGGCCGCGGGACCTGGCGCTGGCCAAGAAGCTGGTGGCGGAGTCCGGCTACAAGGGCGAGAAGGTCGTGCTGCTGTGCCCGACCGACTACCCGACGCTGCAGGCGGTCGCGACGATGACGCGGGAGCTTTATGTCCAGGTCGGGCTGAACGTGGAGTTCGTCACGACCGACTGGGGCACGCTGATCGCCCGCCGCGCGAGCCAGGAGGTGGTTGAGAAGGGCGGCTGGAGCACGTTCTGCACCTCGGCCCTGGGGTATCAGCTCGCCAACCCGATCGCCAACAACATGATCCGCGGGGCCGGCAAGTCGGGCTGGTTCGGCTGGCCCGACAGCCCGGCGCTGCGCGGCCTGCGCGACGCGTGGCTGGATGCGCCGGACCTGGCATCGCAGCAGACGATCGCGGCCGACATCCAGCGGACGGTGTTCGAGGAAGTGCCCTACATCCCCACGGGGCAGTGGTTCACGCCGAGCGCCTGGCGGAACTCGATTTCGGGCATCGTCAGCGGGTCGTCGCCGGTGTTCTGGAATCTGAAGAAGGCGTGACCGGTGCATGGGTTGGTGGAATGCGAAAGGGCATTCCACCCTACGACACAAGCTATGAAGGGGCAGCCCCCGCGCAGGGCGGAAAAGCGAAGCGTCTTCCGCCTCTTGGGTTGAGCCCGCTTGGAGTGGCGGATGGCGCTGCGCTTATCCGCCCTACGAGGCTTTGAACTGGTCCGGGGTGCGCCGCGGCAGCGGTCACCGCGGTGGCTCGATCGTCGTCGTTGCGATCAGATCGGCCTCCACGCCCGCCCGGGTGAGCGCGACAACGTGGTATTCGCCGCGTAACCATGGGCCGAACTGGTCGCGGTAGAAGGGGCTGCCGGGCACGCCGGAGTTGCCGATGTTCTGCACGGCCAGGAAGGTGTCCGGGGCGGCGAAGTCCACCATGATCCGGTATTCGGCGCCGGACGTGGCGTGGTGCGGCGGCAGCTCTCCGCCGGTGTTGCGCAGGGTGTGCGACCCGCCGTCGACCGGGGCCGGGCCGATGTCGAAGGCCGATGCGGTCGCGGGCGATGACAGGGGATGGCGCCAGTGGGCGACGTGGACGTGGCCCCAGGTCCAGCCGGCACGGTCTGCGCCCAGCCGATCGGCCAGCGTCGCGATGCTCTGCCGGGCGGCGGCTTCGACGTGGGGGGCCAGGCCGTCCTCGAAATAGCCGGTCAGCGCACCCTCCAGCACGCTGGTGCACAGGCCGGTCTGCTGCACCGTCAGGTCCAGCAGGTGGGCGGGCAGGTGAACCGCCTGGACCGCGCGGTTCCATAGGGCCATGAAGGTCTCGAACAGCGTGGGGGCCATGCTGTCCAGGGTGTAGCGGCAGTCCCATGCCGCCAGCGCCGCCGCGAATGCCTGCGCGTCCGGGTCGGCGCTGCCGGCGAGTGCGGCCAGGATGTGGGGGCGGGTGCGCTCGGCGCGGGTGTTCTTCACGTCGTTCTGCAGGGCGATGTTGGCCTGCAGGTCCAGCGTCGGCTGGCTGCCGAAGACCTCGTCCAGCCGGACGCCGCGGTGGCCCTGGGAGTAGGCGCCGTAGATCGGGAACGGGAAGTCGTCAGCCACGACGCGCTGGTTGGCGCTGGCCACGGCGCCGCCGGCGGGGTCGGCGCGGTGCGGCAGGCCGTCGAAGGGGATGTAGCCGGTCCATTGGTCGAGGGGGTCCTGGGCGTCGCGGACGCCGGGCCAGATGCGGCCGCGGATGGGGATGCGGCCGGCCATCTGGTAGCCGATGTGGCCGTTCCGGTCGGCGTAGATCCAGTTGAACACCGCGACGGACCAGTCGCGCAGCGTTTCGCGGAAGCCGTCCCAGGTTTTGGCGCGGCCGAGGCCGATGATGGCGCGCAGGTCGTCCAGGTGCTCCATGCCGACCCAGCGCAGCGACATCGGCGGGTCGCCGGCCGGGTCGATGGCGGGGACCAGCGCGTTGGCGACGGGGCCGCGGACCGTGCTGCGGATGGTGACCGTCCGCGCCGCCTCGTTGCGCACGGGGATGCTGGCGGTCCGTTGCTCGAAGGGGCGGAAGCCGTCGCCGTCGCGGTAGCGGCCGGGGTCGGCGGGATCGACCTCCTCGCGATACAAATCGCGGGTCGAGGCCATGTTGTTGGTCAGGCACCAGGCCGCCGCGCCGTTCGAGCCGTACCAGAAACCGGGGATGCCGGGGTGGCCGCAGCCGGCGGCGTTGTCCTCGGGGCCGTGCAGCGCGAACTCGTACCAGCTTGCCGGCACCCAGAAGGGCTGGTGCGGGTCACCGGCCAGGATGGGGAAGCCGCCCGTGGTCCTGGCGCCGGCGATCGCCCAGTTGTTGGAGCCGGTCGCGTCGTCGGTTCCGGCCATGGCGGGGCCTGGGCCTGCCGCCGTGGTGTGCGGCAGCACGAGATTTTCGGACGCCTCGGGGGTCAGGTACGCCGTGCGCAGGTGGGGCGGCAGCAGCAGTGCGGCCTCGGCGGCGACGATGCGGTCGATGCGGCCGTTCAGCGACCACCAGAAGCCGCGGGCGGTCGCGATCACGTCGCGGAGGGTGAAGGGGTGCGGGGCGTAGCCGAGGATGCGGAACTCGACCGGCAGGTCGGCGCCCATCGCCTCGATGCCGCGGTTGATGCCGGCGACGAAGGCTTCGACGATGGCGCCGGTGGCAGGGTCGATCAGGGCGGCCTCGTGGTCGCAGATGCGGTCGATGCCGACGGTGAGGTGGGCGAGGTCTGCCGCGACGAAGGCTGGGCCGAGGATTTCGGCCTGGCGGCCCAGCGCCCGGCGGCGCAGGCGGTCCATTTGCCACAGGCGGTCCTCTGCCATCGCCAGGCCCAGGCCGAAATAGACGTCGGGCGTGTGCGCCGCGAACACGTGCGGGACCCCGGCGCGGTCGCGCATGATCTCCACCTTGCCGGACACGGCGGCGTGCAGGCTGCGGTCATGGGGCGCGGCCTGCCGGGCCAGCCAGCCGTCGCGGGCGGCGGCGAACTCCGCCTCGGTGATGCCAGCCGCGGCGCTGATCGCCGACAGCGGCTGCCGGTCACGCAGGGCTGCAAGGATTGCGGGGTCCGGGAGCGGGTGTTGCGGCACTGCGATCGACACGGATCTTGCTCCCGGATTGTTGATCCGATCCCGGCGGGATGGGGACCGGGCGGCGGGGGGGGCTGCGCCCGGTTCGGTTCTAGGGAACTGCGGTCTGTTTGGAAAGGAAGACGAATCACGGAGGCGGCGAAGACGCAGGGACGGACGCGGAGGGGTGTCAGGCTGTCGTGCCAGCGGCCTTGGGCGGCTTCTGCGAGCGGCATTTTCGCGTGAGCTTGGGCAGCGTGAGTGGTTAATACTCTATTGGCACTGGCATCAATTATTCGTCATCGTTACGACAGCGCGCTGTCTGCGGGCCCGGCGACGTTGACCGCGCGAGCCTCTGAAAGACCTTGCAGCGGCCGCGTCATTCATTCGAGTGATTGTTGCGCATTCATGGCGCCGCTAGCGTTCCGGAAGCGGAGGGTCCGATGAGGAACACATACCTGAGGTCGACGATCGTTGCCGGGTCGCTGCTGGCGGCGGCGCCAGCCTGGGCGGTCAGCATCGGGTGCACGAACCCGGCCTGCGTCACCGGCGACGCGGCGGCGCCCAACGCGGCGGCGGTCGCCTTCAGCAACAACAGCAGCGTCAACGCCACGTCCGGCCCTTGGGATATCGGCGCCAACACCGGTTTCGGCTACGGCGACGGGAACAACACCGCAGCGACGAGCATCGCCATCCCGGTCGGCCCCAACGTCTATACGGTCACCTACACGGGCGGCACGGCCACGACCAACACGACCGACAACCCGCCGACCAGCCACGACGCCAACGGCTATCCCTTCGTGCTGCAGGGCCCCGGCAGCAATGCGCCGGCCGCCTACATCCCGTCGGGCGTCGTCACCCTGAACCAGCTGGTGGGCACCTTCGCGAACAACGGCGGCGCCATCGTCGGCACGCCGTTCGTCGTCGGCCGCGGGCCCACGCTGATCTCGCCGGCGGCTGGGGCCACGACGCTTCAGCTTGGCATCAACGACAACAAGTATTCGGACAACGCGGGATCGCTGAGCGTCGCGGTCAAGGGCTATGCGACCACCGGCGGCACGGCGACGGTGGTGGGCAACACCGGGGCGGGCACGCTGACGCTCAACGGCGGCGTGTTCGGCCCCGGCCCGCTGACCGTCGGCAGCAAGCTGGGCAGCATCGGCACGGTCACGCTGACCAACGGCGCAGTGCTGCTGGACGACGCGATCATCGGCGACGCCGGCGTCGGCAGCTTCACCAACGCCAACAGCCTGCACAACGTCAGCGGCAACCTGATCCTGGGCAACCAGGCGAGCGGCAGCGGCGCCTACGTGATCACCGGCAACGCGGCCGTCACCAACGTCCAGTTCGTTGCGGGCGGCAACGGCGGCAACCCGAACGGCGCGATGCTCGTCGGCAACGCCGGCACGGGCGCCGTCACGCAGGGCCGGGCAGACCAGTTGGACCCTGGCAACCAGCTGACCGTCGCCGGCGATCTGGTGCTGGGTCAGCAGGTTGGCAGCCGGGGCACGTACACGCTCAACACCGGCACGTTGAACGTGGGCGGACAGCTCGCGGTGGGGGGGCAGAGCACGAACGCCAACAGCTTCACGCAGAACGGCGGCACGCTGAACCTGGCGGGCAGCGCCAGCACGCCGACGGCGAACCCCGACTACGTGCCTGTCGGCCCCGGCTTCGCCCCGTTCGGCGGCGGCACGCTGTCGATCGGCGGCGGCATCGGCACTGGCGACGGCTCCAACGGCGGCGGCGCCGGCACCTACACGCTGAACGCCGGCGCCGTCACGCTCGGCAACAACCTGCTGGTGGGCGCCACGGGCGCGGGCACGATGAACCAGAACGGCGGGGCGCTTTCGACGGGTTTCTCGACGATCGGGTTCAGCGGGGCTGGCGCCTACAACCTGGCCTCCGGCACGTTGAACGCCAACGGCATGACGGTCGGTTTTGCCGCCAACGGCGTCTTCAACCAGACCGGGGGCACGAACACGGTCGCCAACGGGCTGGAGGTGGGCAACCAGTACTCGACCAACGCGGCCGCGACCGGGCTTTACAACCTGACGGGCGGCACGCTGAACAGCGGCGTCACGAACATCGGCAACGGCGAGAAAGGCGACTTCATCAACGCCTCGGCCACGCACGCGGTGGCGGGGAACGTCGTGCTGGGCGGCAACAACGGCGGCAACGCGACCGGCACGGGTGCAGGGACCTACACGATCTCGGGCAACGCGGCTTCGCTCAGCGTCGGCTTCCGGGCTGGCGGCACGGGCGTCAACGACGGCACGAACGGCACGTTCTTCGACCAGGCCAGCCAAACCCGCCTGCCGGTGCCGAACATGCCGAACGGGGCACTGATCGTCGGTCAGTTCGGCACGGGCGCGGTCACGCAGGGGCTGGCCAACAGGTCCGACACCGGCAACGCCGTCACCGTCGCCGGCGACGTCGTGCTGGGCAACCAGGCGGGCAGCCAGGGCGCCTACACGCTGAACACCGGCGCCCTGACGGTGGGCGGCAAGCTGGTGGTGGGCGGCAACAGCCAGCTGACCCCCACGACGTCGAACAACGTGTTCACGCAGAACGGCGGCTCGGTGGTGCTGACCAACTCCGCAGGCGGCAGCGCGGACTACAGCGGCGTGGGCGGCAACGACGGCGCCGGCAGCCTGCAGGTGGGCGGCGGGGCGAACTCGTTGAACACCGGCAACGGCACGTATCAGATGAACGGCGGCACGCTGACGGTGCAGAACGGCGGCATCGCGGTCGGCTCGTCTGCGGTGGGCATCTTCAACCAGGTTTCGGGCGCGGTGAACGTCGGCAACGGCACGGTGACTCTGGGCAACTGCGGCGGCTGCAACACCGGGAACTCGGACGGGACGTACAACCTTTCGGGCGGGACGCTGGTGGCCGGCGGGGTGCAGGCCGGGTATTTCGGCCGGGGCACGGTGAACCAGACCGGCGGCGTGGTGACGGCGCGGAGCGTCGAGCTGGCCGAGGGGCCGAACTACTTCAACGCGCCGGGGGGCGGATTCCCGAAGCGGGAGGGCGTGTACAACATGTCCGCCGGGCTGATCCTGGCGAGCAACGACATCATCGTCGGCAATGCCGGGGTGGGCACGTTCAACCACACGGGCGGGCTGGTCACTTTGGGTCAGGGGGTGTCTGGCCAGATCTATCCCGACGGCTCCGTGGCGCCGGGCATCCCGGGCGACAACGGGGTGCTGGGCACGCTGATCATCGGGGCGCGGAACGGCGCCGGCGGGTATCAGGGCGCCGGGTCCGTGGGGGTCTACAACCTCGGCAGGACCGGGCAGGCCAACGCCACCGCCTGGCCTGGGTATCCGGGGACGGCCGGCGTGGCGCCGCCCGCGTTCAGCGACACGACCAACGCCCCCTATCTCCAGGTCTACGGCAACGTCGTGCTGGGGATGGACGGCGCGGCCACTCCGGCACTGGGGACGACAACCGGCGCCGTGCGCGCCATCGGCTTCGACCCGGCGAACGGCACGTTGAACATCGCCGGCGACGGCGCCACGCTACGCATCAACAACGTCGTGGGCGGCAGCAACAACGGGACGATGGTCGTCGGCCTGGACGGCATCGGCGCCGTCAACCAGAAGGACGCCAGCATCGTCTATCTGGATGGCGCGCTGGCGTTGGGCGTCAACGCCGGCAGCACGGGCGCCTACACGATGAAGGGCGGCACGCTGTCCGTCGGGCAGAACCTGGACATCGGCGGCACGGTGGAGGTGGGCACGCCGACGCAGCAGAGGACCATCAACGCCGGCGCCGGCGCCTTCAGCCAGACCGGCGGCGCCGTGACCGTGCTGGGCAACCTCAACGCCGGCAACAACACGGCGGCCGTCGGCGTCTACGCCCTGGGCGGCGGCACGCTGCAGGTGAACGGCAACGGCTATTTCGGCAACAACGGCGGCGCCGGCGGCTTCACGCAGACGGGCGGCAGCGCCACCTTCGGGACGCCGGGCGCTGCGTCGAGCCTTATCCTCGGCACCGCGGCTTCCGGCGTGACCGGCAGCGTGGGCACGGCGTCCATCACCGGCAGCACCAGCACGCTGACGGTGATCGGCACCGTGGTGATCGCGCAGGATCCGGGAACCGCGGGCAGTTCGATGACGATCGGCAGCGGCGTCGATACGCCCAAGGTCAGCATCACGGCCGACAGCGGGCAGAACGGCGGCTTCCTGACGGTGGGGGGTGCGGACCGCGGCGCGTTGACCATCAACTCCGGCACGCTGACCGTCGCGTCGAATACGTATGTCGGCGGCAGCCCCACCGGCGTCGGCGCCGTCACGCAGTCTGGCGGCACGTTCCAGACGAGCTTCCTCAACGTCGGCGCGAGCAGCCTCGGCAACACCTACGCGATGAAGGGCGGCACGCTGATCGTCGACAACGACCTGGTGCTGGGCAGCACATCGGCCACGGGGGCGACGTTCACGCAGACGGGCGGGGCCGTGCAGGTGAATTCCGGCGGCTTCGGCCTGTATGTGAACAACAGCACCTACGCGCTGTCGGGCGGCAGCCTGGCGGTCGTGAACGACCTGGTGCTGGGCGACACGGCCGATGGCGGCGCGGTCAAGCAGACCGGGGGCAGCGTGCTTGTGGGCGGCGCCCTGACGGTGGGGGGCGCCCATGGCGGCACGTACACGCTGGGCGGCGGCGGCACGCTGGCTGTCACGAAGGACCTGGTCGTCGGCAGCGGGCCCGGCGTCACGGGCACGGTCAACTTCAACACGGTCGCAGCAGACGCTGCTGCGATCACCAGGATCGGCGGCACGCTGGTGGTGGGCGACAAGGGCGCCGGGGTGTTCAACCAGGGCGGCGGCAGGCTGGACCTTTCGGGCAGCAGCGGCGGACTGAACGTCGGACGCAGCCTGGGCGGCGTCGGCGTCTACAACCAGACCGGCGGCACGCTGATCGACGGGGCGGTCATCGGCGATGCAGGGACCGGGACGTACAACAACACGGGCGCCACCCACACGGTGGCTGGCGACCTCGTGCTCGGCAACCAGTCGACGGGCGTCGGTACGTATAACCTCAAGGCGGGCGGCACGACGGCGGTGTCCGGCTTCACCTTCGTCGGCGCATCGGGCATGGGGACGTTCTTGAACGACGCCTCGACGCACAGCACGCAACAGCTGGTGGTGGGCCAGAATGGCGTGCAGAGCAGCAGCTACACGCTGCAGAACGGCGGCGCGCTGGTGGTCGGCACGCCGGGCAGCACGGGGTTCGCCGATATCGGCGAGGGAGCGACGGGCGTCTTCACGCAGAAGGGCCCCGGCAGCACGTCGACGATCAACGGTTCGCTCGATGTCGGGCGCTCCGTGGGCGGCGCCGGCACGCTGAACCTGAACGGCGGCACGATGACCGTCACGCGGTTCGCGGTCGTGGGCGACAGCGGCGCCGGGACGATGAACCAGACGGGCGGCAGCTTCTCGGCGGCGCAGGGGCTGACGGTCGGCCGGGGCAACGGCAACGGCGTCACGACCGGCGGGGTGGGCGCCTACACGCTGGGCGGCGGCACATCGACGGTCGGCGGCCTGAGCATCGGCGGCCTGGCCGGCAACACGGGCACGGTCACGCAGACGGGCGGCGTGCTGCAGGTGAACGGCGGGCTGGCCGTGGGCGACAGCGGCGCCGGGACCTACCGCGCCAGCGCCGGGTCAGCGAGCGTGACCGGGTCCGTCATTGTCGGCAACGGGGCGGGATCGACCGGGGCCGCCACGTTGGGCGGCACAGGCAGCCTTTCGTTGACCGGGGCCGGCGCGCAGCTCGTGCTGGGCCAGTCCGGCGCGCAAGTGGGGGGCCCGGGTGCGGCGTCCGGCACGTTCAACTTCAACACGGCCGCGGGCGACGCGGCGACGCTGTCGTTCAAGGCGGCCGCGGGACAGGCGATCATCGTCGGCAACGGCGGCGCCGGCACGTTCAACCAGGGCGGAGGCGACCTGAACCTGGTTGCCGCGGGGGCGACGATCCAGATCGCGGCGCTGACGGGCAGCACCGGCAGGTATGCAATTTCGGGCGGGACGCTCGAGGCATCGAGTCTGACGGTGGGCGTGGGCGGCGCCGGCACGGTCGTCCAGACGGGCGGCACGGTCACGGTCGGCACGCCGGCGGCGAGCGGCAACCTGGTGCTGGGCAGCCTGACCGGCAGTTCGGGTTCGTACGCCGTCGGCGGCGCGGGCAACCCGGCGCTGACGGTCAACGGCGACGCTTCGATCGGCAGCCTGGGGGCCGGGACCTTCGCGCAGACCACGGGGGCGACGACGGACATCAAGGGGTCGATAACGATCGGGAACAGCGTTGCCGGCGGCAGCGCCACGGTCAGCGGCGGCAACCTGACCATCGGCGATGGCGGCGCGGGCAAGCAGCTGCTGGTGACGGGCACCGGCAGCATGGCCGTCAGGAACACCGGGGCGGCGCGGCCGGTGGTGACGGTCGATGGCACGGTGAACGTCAACAAGACGGTCGGGACGGGCGGGAGGCTGTCGGTGACCGGCAGCACGCTGACCGTCAACAACGGCGGCGGCACGGCGCTGAACAACGCGGGGTCGGTAAGCATCGGCAAGGACACCGGCAGCCCGGGCGGCCCGGCCTCCGTCGTCACGTTGACCGGCGGCGTCACCAACCAGGCGACCGGCGGCATCGCCGTCAGCAACAGCACGCTGACGGTCAACGGGGCCACGACGAACAGCGGCATGGTGCACGCGACGTCGGCGACGCTGAACTGGAACGGGCTGTTCACCAACAGCGGCGGCTACGTCAGCGACCCGTCGATCAACAACTTCACGAACCTGACCGTGACGTCCACGGGCTATCTGACCGGCGCCGCCGGGGACAGCTTCGACGTGTCCGGCAACCTGCTGTCGACCAGCACGCAGAACACGCTATGGAACACCGTTGCAGCCACGCTCGCGTTCGGGGCCGGCACGTCGCACATCCTCGATGTGACCGGGCTCGACGGCGGCGCGATCGCGGCCGGCTTCGTCGACAACTACGCCTGGGGCGTGCTGAACCTGTTCGCCGGCAACACGCTGTCGCTGGAGGGCACGAAGGCCGTCGATGCGCTTTATGTCAGCACGCTGTCCGGGCTGCAGTTCAACGGCAGCCTGATCACCAACATCTTCGGCAACGGGCTGAACATCTATTACGATCCCACGCTGGATATCGCGTTGAACGACCAGGTCTATGCGCTGGGCGGCGGCGGGCTCCTGTGCCCGGTGGGAACGCCGTCGTGCTCGCTGTCGGTCGGTCCGCCGCCGGTGCCGGAGCCAGGGTCGTTGCTGTTGCTGGGCGGCGGGCTGGCGGGCCTGGCGTTCGTGCGGCGGCGGGCCGCCCCGTTGAAGGCGGGGCCGGGGGCGGGATAGCCTGCCGGGCGGGGCCGGGGCTGTCCGCGCGGGTTGGGGGGGCGGGATGACGGGAGCGAGACGGGTGGCCAGCCTGGCCCTGACCGGCCTTGCCGCACTGGCCGTGGCGCTGGTGCTGGCGAATATCTGGCTGGTGCTGGGCAACCAGCCACGCCAGGCGGAGGTCAACCAGCGGCAGCAGTTCATCAACCAGACCACGCAGATGAGCCGGCTGAACGAAGGCCTGGTCCGGGCGATCGCCACGGCGGCCGTGACCACCAACGACGACGCGTTGCGCGGGCTGCTGACCGAGCAAGGCATCAACGTGACCTTCACGCCCAACGCGGCTGCGGCCGCCGCGCCGATCGTCGCGCCGGCCTTGGCAGCGCCGCCGGTTGCGATCCCGTCCACGACCGCGGCTGTTCCGCCGCCCATCGCGGCTGCACCACCAAGCCCGAAGAGATAGCGGCGTGAGCGATCATTCCAGCCACCCGGCCCAACCTCGCGATGGCGCGCGTGTGCAACCCGCGCTGGTCATCGTGGCGCTGGTGCTGCTGGCCGGCTTCCAGACGATGCAGTCGATCCGCGAGCGGTCCAGCCTCGATGAGCTGTCTGCCGCCCAGGAGCCGACGGTCCAGGAGGGGCTGAAGCTGCGCCGGCAGCTCGACACGCTGGCCGGCAAGACGGCGCAGCTTGCCGCCCTGGGCAATGCGAGCGCCGCGGCGATCATCGCCGACCTGCGGCGGCAGGGGATCACGGTGCGCGCGCCGTCCGCCGGGGTTCCTCCGCGCTGACGTCCGGCCTCGCAGGGTGGGTGCTATAATCCACCAGCCTGGCGTGGCCGTGGCAGCAGGGCCCGCCACACGAAGGGCTACAGCGTCAGCAGCAGCGCGCCGTCCGGATTCGTTCGGACCGGATAGACCTCGATGCCGCATTCGCCCGCCAGCGCTGCGCCGGTGCGCAGGTCGTAGGCGCGGTCGTGCAGCGGGCACATGATCGTCGTGCCGCCCAGCATGCCGTCGGCCAGCGGCCCCTGGAGATGGGGGCATTCCGCCTGGGAGGCGAAGACCTCGTCGGCGTGGGTGCGGAACACGGCGACGACCTTGCCCGCGACCTCGAAGTTGCGGCCCTCGCCGCGGGGGATCTGGTCCAGCGTGCCGATCGGGTATTCGCTTGTCTTGGTGATGACGTCGCCCGGCATGGTCAGGCCTCCGCCGGGATAAGGGAGTTGAACTGGTTGGCGGTCCGGGGGTCCGCGCCGTCCGTCCAGGGGTCGCGGTAGGCGGCGACGGCGGCGGCGATCTGCGCGTCGAAGCCTTCGCCCCAGCCCTCGCTGTCATCGACCACCACGGCGCGGATGCGCTCGATGCCCACGCGGACGACCCAGGTGTAGGTGCGCTCCTTGTATTTCGCGTCCTCGCGGTAGAACTGGATGAAGCGGCCGGCGATCTTCATGACGGCGTCCTCGCCCTGCACGGTGCACAGCAGGTCTGCCTTGCGGACGTGCGCGCCGCCGGCGCCGCCCACCACGACCTCCCACTTGCCGTCGCCGACGGCCACGACGCCCAGGTCCTTGATCAGCGCCTCGGAGCAGTTGCGCGGGCAGCCGGCGGTGCCCAGCTTCAGCTTGCCGGGGCTGTCGGACAAGGCGCGGAAGGTGCGTTCGATCCTGGTGGCCAGGCCCATGCTGTCGCCCAGGCCGAAGCGGCAGTAGTCGATGCCGATGCAGCTTTTGCAGGTGCGGTAGCTTTTGCCCCAGGCGTGCCCGGCCGGCATGCCAATATCTTTCCAGATGCCCGGCAAATCCTCCTTGCGGACGCCCACCAGATCGATGCGCTGGCCGCCGGTCATCTTCACCAGCGGCACGTTGTACTTCACCGCGGCGGCGGCGATGCGCATCAGCTCGGCCGGCGTGCAGACGCCGCCCGCCATCTCGGGCACCACGCTGAAGGTGCCGTCTTTCTGGATGTTGCCGTGCACGCGGTCGTTGATGAAGCGGGCGTCGCGCTCGTCGACGTATTCGCCGGGCCAGATGGTGTTGAGCAGGGAGGCCAGCGGGATCTTGCTGGCCGGGTCCTCGATGCCGCCGGCCAGGGCCGCGAACACGGCGGATACCGAGCGGAGGCCGTGCGCGCGGATGGCGGCGATCAGCTCCTGCTTCTTCATGGCGATGCAGGGGACGTAGTAGTGGGCGGCGGGGTCTTCTTCCACCGTGCCGCCGGCGAACCAGGCGACGACGTCGCCCACCAGGCTTTTGCACGAACCGCAGCCCTTGCCGGCGCGGGTCGCGTTCATCACGGCCAGCACGGTCTTGCTGCCGGCGGCGACCGCGGCGCCGATCGCGGCCTTCGACACGCCGTTGCAGTTGCAGACCTGGGCCTCGGCCGGCATCTCATCCAGCGTGACCTGCTGCGGGGGGGCGCCGAGGTCGAACAGCAGCGACAGCCGCTCGTCGGGCAGCGGGCTGTCGCGGTCGAAGGCCTGCATCAGGAAGGCGGCCTTGGAGAGGTCGCCCATCAGGATGCCGCCGACCAGGCGGCCGTCGCGCACGATCAGCTTCTTATAGGTGCCCTTCGCCGGCTCCTGGAACTGGATGATCTCGTCGCGGTCCTCCTTGGGCTGGGTGATGCCCATCGAGGCGAGCTCGACCCCCATCACCTTCAGCTTCGTCGCCAGCTTGCTGCCGTGATACGCGGCCGTGGTGTCGCGTCCGGTCACGTGGTCGGCGAAGACGCGCGCCTGGTCCCACAGCGGGGCCACCAGGCCGTAGACCATGCCGCGGTGCTGCGCGCATTCCCCGACGACATAGACGTGCATGTCATCGACCGAGCGCATGTGGTTGTCGACGACGATCGCGCGTTCGACCGTCAGGCCGCAGCGGGTGCCGATCTCGGCGTTCGGGCGGATGCCGGCGGCGACGACCAGCAGGTCGCAGTCGATGCTGCTGCCGTCCTTGAACACCAGGCCCTTCACCTTGTCGTCGCCCAGCACCTGCGTGGTCGACGTGCCGACCAGCACGGTGACGCCCATCTTCTCCATCGCGGTCCGCAGCATGCCGCCGCCTGTGGGGTCGGTCTGCTGTTCCATCAGGTGGCCGCCCAGGTGCACGACCGTGACGACGCAGCCGTGCGTCATCAGGCCGCCGCCGATCACCACGGCCTTCTTGCCGGGGCCGGCGGCTTCGACCATGCCGTTGGTGTCGTCGATGGTGCGGAAGCCGAACACGCCCGGCTTCAGCGATTTGTCGTCCATGTTCAGCCCGGGGATGGGCGGCATGAAGGACCGGGATCCCGTCGCGATCAGCAGCGAATCATAGCCGGCCTTCACGCCGCTGGCCGTGGTGACGACCTTGGCGAAACGGTCGATCTCCACGACCGGCGACCCGGCGTGCAGCGTGATCCCGTTCTGCGCATACCAATCCAGCGGGTTGAGGAAGATCTCCTCGTAGTCCTGCTGCCCGCTCAGGACGTTGGACAGCATGATGCGGTTGTAGTTGCCGTAGGGTTCGTCGCCGAACATGGTGATGTCGAACATCTCGGCCCCGCCGCGGGCGAGGACTTCCTCGACGGCGCGGGCGCCCGCCATGCCGTTGCCGACGACGACCAGCTTCTGCTTCTGCATGTCCGGGCCTCCTTCAGATCTCGATCAGGCCGATGTCGAGCACGATCTGCCCGGACACGCCCTCGGGCGCGGCCAGGAACACCTCGATTTTGCTGTCGGGCGTGATGTCTTCCACGACGGCCAGCGGGACATGCATCGCGCCCTTCGCGCCGACCGGGAACATGCGCATCGGCCTGCCGTCGCGCACCAGGCTGACCGCGACCATGGCATCGGCGGAGTTGCCGGCACGGAAATAGATCAATTGCGAGCGTTTGTCCGACGGCACGGTGTAGGTCAGCGCGGCGTCGAGCAGGGTCGCGGACGCGAGGCCGGCGCCGGTGAAGGTGAACACGCCGTTGAGAAATCGCGGAGTGGTTTCCATGGTCGATCCTATCCAGAGGCTGCGTGGACTGAACGTCGTGGGACGGTCCTTGCGAAGATCGTGCCGCGACGGGTGCGGCCAGCCTGATGCTGACGAATTCTTGTTCGGTTGGTGGTGGCTGGGATGTTTCTTTTTCCCCTCGCCGTCATCGCGAGCTGCTTTGCGAAGCGCGCCAGTGGCCACGTGCACCGCTCCCGGTCCCTTGGATCGCCACGCCGCACGGGCGGCGTGCGATAAAGGGCGTGATTCGAGGGGCTTGGCATCATACCAGGGATCAGAAGTCCAAACCTGGGTAATGGTGGGTGGAATGGAGGGCATTCGACCGTACGCCTTGGCGAGGGTCAGGACTTCATCGCGGGCGTCGGGCAGGCCCACGGGCGCGCCGGAACCTTGGGGCGGATCGCGCATTCAGGTGCCAACGTCCTGCAGGAGATTGCCCATGTCCAACCGCGCCAGGCTGCGACCGGTCGCTGCCTTCGTCCTGTGGGGCGCCGCATCGGCCTTCGCCCCGGCCGTTGTCGCGCAGACGACCACGCCCGCCCCCGCCGCACCGCGCGCGGGCAGCAACGGCATCGGCACGGCCGGGTCGTTGGATCATAACGCGGGGACGGCGACCAGCACGGTCGAGGGCGTGCACGGCGGCACTGCGCCCATCGGGGCCGGGCGGCCCGCCACCCCTGGTGCGGCCGGGCGGATGGAATCGGATCCCGCGCTGGGCGGCGGCAGCCACCCCAGCCAGGAGACGCCGGCCCGTCAGCGGTAGTCGTCGGTGGTCCGGGTCGGCGGCCGGTCCGGGCCGGCATAGGGGTCCAGGCCCTTGCGGGTCTGCGCCACCACGCGGCAGTCGCCGCACATGTGGATGCGGTCGGCGATGGCGGGGTCCTTGAACATCCAGTGCTGGCCGGTGAGTTGGGCAGCGACCCGGTCGATGCTCGACTTCACGCCGAAGGGCTTGGCGCAGCGGATGCAGATCGCCGGTTCTTCTTCTTTCAGCACGATCTCGGCGCGTCGGGCGCTGCCGAAGGTGGCGCGGGGTTCCAACCGGATGACGCCCTCAGGGCAGGTGGTCTGGCACAGGCCGCACTGGACGCACTGGTCTTCCACGAACTTGAGCATCGGGCGTTCGGCGTGATCGCGCAGTGCGGAGGTGGGGCAGGCGGACACGCAGGCGAGGCACAGGGTGCAGCCGGCGGCATCGACCATGACGCGGCCGATGGGCGCGCCGCGCGGCAGCGGGATGGCGTCGAGGGGCGTAGGCGCGGCCTGGCGCAGCGCGTCGAGCGCCTGCCGGGTCAGGGCGATCTTGTCGCCGGTGGGCAGATAGGCGGCGGGGCGGATGCCGGGCCGGACCGGCATGGCGCGGAGTGCGGCGGCCAGCGTGTCCGGATCGTCCGCCTCGATCGCCTGCAGCCGGGGCAGCCCGTAGCCGAGCGGCCCGGTGATGGCGGCGAGCAGATCGACCTCCCGCGCGATGGACTCGCGGCGCGCCTGGTCCCGGGTTCCGAGCAGCACGCGCAGGTCGGCGGCGCCGAAGGCCAGCGCCGTGGCGAAGGCGTCCAGGCCGAACTGGCCAGGCATCAGGACCGGGATGACACGGGCCGGCAGCCCGTCGTTGTGGCGCGCCAGCGTGTCGATGAGTGGGGCGCCGTGTGTGGCGTCGTGCAGCAGCAGGACCGGCGGCTCGGCGCCGCCGGCCTGATGGTAGGCGCCGAGCAGCGTGCGGAGGCCGCGGGCCACGGATTCTGCACCGGGGCTGGCGTAGGTGACTGCGCGGGTGGGGCAGACCGCCGTGCAGGCCCCGCAGCCGGCGCAGATGTGCGGGTCGATCGCGACGCTGTCGCCAGCGGCTGCGATGGCGCCGGCGGGGCAGGCGTCCAGGCAGCGCGTGCAGCCGATCTGGCCAGAGCGGGAATGCGCGCAGCGGCCCGGGTCGAGCGCGACGTGGCGGGGCTTGCTGAACTCGCCCACGAGGTCGGCGGCGGCGAACAGCGCGCGCTGCACCGCCAGCGGGTCGTCGGGCGAGGCGCGGAGGTAGCCTTCGCGATGCGCGTGGCCGGGCACCAGCGGCAGGCCGCCGCTAAGGTCGATGACAAGGTCGCAGCGGGACCGCGCGCCGTCGCGGGGGCGTCCGAACTCGAGCGAAGCGCGGGAGGAGGGCAGGGCCTCGGCGAAGCCGTCGACGACGAGGTCGAACGCGCCGAGATAACCGGTCATGCGGCCGATCGTGCCGCGGACGACGGGGAACTCGGCGACCATGGGCGGGGTCAATGCTGCGCCGCCGGTGACGATGACGGTCAGGTCCAGCCGGTCCTTCAACTGCTGCGCCGCCTCGATGGCGGCGTCGTCGCGGCCGTAGATGACGGTCACGCCTTCCGAGCGGAGCGCCACGGCGGGGGCGGGCGCGTCCGCCTGCAGCGCGGCGTGGGCGATCAGTGCGGCGATCTTCGGCAGGGCGCGGGCAGCTTCGGACGACCAGCCGGCGGTCTCGCGGATGTTCACGAAGCGGAGCGGGGTGGTGGACCCAGCATCGGCGTGGGCCTCGCGGAAGGCCGGCGCCTCCTGCGTGCAGGCGACCAGCACCGGGATGGGACCGGCCACGGCATCGCGGAAACGTGCGATGCCCGAGCGGCACAGCTCGGTGGCCAGGGGGCCGTCGGCGCCGGCGGCGCAGGCGCGGGCCAGCGCGTTGGCGTCCAAGGGCATCGTGCCGCGGCAGGTGCAGGCAAGGACCGTGTGGTGGTGAAGCTTCATGCGGCAGGGTTCCCGGCGGTCCACTTGCAAGGACCGGCAGCGCCTTTATCATTCGGGTAGACAGATCGGTCCACCCAGCCCGAGGCAGCCATCACGCAGATTTTGGATCTTCCACCAGGCTTCCGCGCCGTTCCCGGCCAGGGTGATCCCTGGGACAGCGCCGGGATGGCTGCCCGCCAGGGCTCGGAGCCCGGCAGCTTGTTCTGGGACACGGTCGCGGGCCAGTGCCGGGCTGCGGTCGTGTTGTCGCCGGACCGGGCGCTGGCGGGCAGCACGCTGGTGCTGGACCTGGGGCTGCTGGCGCTGTTCGACGCGCTGGCCGGTCTGGCGCCGCCAAAGACGCCAGTGTGGATCGTGCCGCCGGCCGGCATCGCCATCGACGGGGGCGCGGTGGCCAGCGTGCGCACGGATGCGGCGGCCACGGCCATGGGGGGCATTCCGGAGTGGGCGATCCTCGGGATCGAGGTCCGGGTGAGCGATACCGGCGCGGCGCCGGGCCGGAGCTGCCTGGCCGATGAGGGGTTCGGCGACGTCACGTCCGCCGATGTGCTTTCGCGCGTGTGCCGTCACCTGCTCGGCTGGCTGGATGTCTGGCGGACCGACGGGGCCGGGGCGCTGGCGCGCGCGGTGGCGGGGCGCACAGGGTGCGAGGCGCTGTCCGCATGACCGGGATCCGGTTGCCCCGCACCATCCAGCTCGACGCATCCGACCGATCGGTGTTCGACCCGGCGGCGGAGCCCGGGGAATGGGCGGTGACCGGCTCGTTCGCCTTCCTCGATGCGGCGCCTGGCGAGATCGTGGGCAAACGGCGGACCGCGTTCCAGCACGGGTTCCTGGGAACCGGCAGCTTCGGGTGGTCGACGCTGGTGATGGTCGCGTCCGCATCGGACGCCGTGGTGCAGGCCACCGTCGACGCCCTGGCCCGGCATTTCGTGGATCGGCACGCGGCGCCGTCGTTCGAAGCGGCGCAGGAGGTGGCGGCGCGAGAGGTCGCCTTCGCCGCAAGCCTGTGCGAGCACAGCGTGGGCACGCTGCTGACGGTGTTCCGCCAGCACGGGCCGGATGGCGTGGTGGAGCAGTTCGCCACGGTGACCCCGGACAGGACGCCGCGGGATGACGGTGCGGTGCTGGACTTCGGCAAGCCGTTCGACCTGCTGGCCCTGGCGGGCAAGCGGTGACGGCCCCGCACGAACGGCGGCAGGTCGGCATCGTCGCCGAGTGGCAGGCCGTCGACAGCCCGTGGTGCGATCATCGCTGGCGGGTGACGGCGCTGCTGCCGGGCGCGCCCGATGCAGCGGCCTGGACGCTGCTGCATGGCGACGCAAGGGTGCGCCGGTATTTCGCGGGGAATGCCGAGCTGTGCCTGTATCCGCTCGAGACCGACACGCTGAAGCACAATATCGAAGGGCCGGCGCCGGCGGTCTATGTGTTCCTGCGGGCGACGGATGCGGCGCCGGGGATGGCGCTGCTGGGCGCCACCGTGTGCGCGGGCGAGGCGCAGGCGCATGCCGATACCGGGTCCGACGTGGTGGAGGCCGTGCCGATGCCGGCGGAGATCACGGCGTGGGTCGCCGATTTCGTCGCGCGGCATCATGTGGAGCGCCCGGCCTATCGGCGGCTGCGCGACCGGTCCGAGCGCAAGCCAGGCCGGGAGATGGGCGCCGATGACGGAGGGTGAAGGCATCCTGCGGCGCTGGTCGCGGCGGAAGCGGGAGGCCCGGACGGACCCGGCGGCGCTGCCGCCAGCGGCGCCGTTGCCCGAGCTGCCGCCCATCGAGAGCCTCGGCAGCGGCAGCGAGTACGCGGCGTTCCTGCAGGCGGGCGTGCCGCCGGCGCTTCAGCGGCTGGCCCTGGCGCGGGCATGGCAGAGCGACGCGGGGATCTCGGGGTTCCGGGGCATGGCCGACTACGACTGGGACTTCAACGCCCCCGGCTATGGCAGCCTGCGCGGCATCGACCAGGTGGCGAAGCTGGTTGCCGCGGTGATGGAGATGCCGGCGCCGGAGACGCCGCCCCCGGTCGCAGACGACGGCATCGTGGCGGCCGCGATCGCTAGTGCCGCGGTGAAGCCGGCGGTGCCGGCCGAACCCGAGATCCCGGCCCAGGTCGCCGCAAAACCGGCGCCGGTCATCCAGAGGCGGCATGGAACTGCCATGCCATGTTGAGCGTGCATGGGCGCCAATCGCCCGAAACATCAAAAGACGCAGCCAGACGCCAATGGCGTGCATTCGAGGGTGTCCTTCAACAATCACCGCGTTCATTGCGTCGGAAATGGCAATGATAATGACCTTGGCGTCTTGGCGTCTTGCAGCGCCGGTCCTTCCATGCCAGGCGATCGCAGTGAGTGTGCTAGAAACGAGACTTGTGAATTGCCTGTCAGCGCGGCAGTCACTAGCGTGTGCCCGATCCTGTCCCCCGAGGAGGACGCCATCGGCGCGGCGGTAAACACGTTGGACGACATCGAGACGGCCCGCGGGCTGATGTATCGGCTGCTGGGCCAGATGCTGGCGCAGCCCCCGGATGCCGGGCTGCTCGCGCGGCTGGCCCGGCTTGACGGCGACCCGGGGCCGATCGGGACGGCGCTGCGCGACCTGGCTGCCCGCGCGGCGCGGACCGGACTGGCGGCCGCCCGGACGGAGCATGACGCGCTGTTCATCGGCGTCGCCCGCGGCGAGCTGCTGCCGTATGCGTCCTACTACCTGACCGGGTTCCTGCATGAGCGGCCGTTGGCGCGGCTGCGGACCGACCTGGCCAGGCTGGGGTTCGCGCGGTCCGTGGGCCGGTCGGACCCGGAGGACCATATCGCGACGATCTGCGAGGTCATGGCGAGCCTGGTCGAGACGGGCAGCGCGCCAGACCAGGCGATTTTCTTCGCGCGGCATCTGGAGCCGTGGGCCAGCGGCTTCTTCTATGACCTGGAGCGGGCTGCGTCGGCCGATCTATACAGGCCGGTCGGCGTGCTGGGCGGGCTGATGATCGATCTCGACCGGCAGGGCTTCGCATTCGGCGCCGAGCGCCTGAATGCAAACACGGATATTCAACGAGGCGCAGCATGACAGACCAATCCAAAGTGCCGGGGCGTGCGGAGCGCCGGCTGTTCCTGCGCGGCGCGGGGCTTGCCGCCGTCGCGGCGCCGTTGGTTGCGGCCGGGGTGAAGGCGGAGACGCTGGCGCAGCCGACGAACCACCAGGTGGCGGCGCGCTATGTCGAGAGCGAGCACGTCAAGCGCTTCTACGCGCTGAACCGCCGGTAGCCGCCATGCTGACGAAGCACCGCCCCGCCGCCGCGTCCCGCAGCCATCCGCCGGTCCTGCCCGCCAGCGCGCCGGCCGTGGTGGACCGTCGCCGGTTCCTGAGCGCGTCAGGCCTGGCCGCCAGCGGCCTTGCGGCGTTGGGCGGACTGGGCCTGGCCACCATCCAGCGCACGAAGGCCGGCGAGATCGTGCCGGGTCAGCCGGTGGAAATCCGGAAGACCGTTTGCACCCATTGCTCGGTCGGGTGCTCGGTGATCGCCCGCGTGCAGAACGGCGTCTGGGTCGGGCAGGACCCGGCGTTCGACAGCCCGAACAACCTGGGCGCGCATTGCGCCAAGGGGGCGGCGGTGCGGGAACTGACGCATGGCGACCGGCGGCTGAAATACCCGATGAAGCTGGTGGGTGGCGCCTGGCAGCGGCTGAGCTGGGACCAGGCGATCACCGAGATCGGCGACAAGCTGCTGGAAATAAGAACGAAGTCAGGTCCGGATTCGGTGTTCTGGCTGGGCTCGGCGAAGTTCAGCAACGAGGGCGCGTACCTGTTCCGCAAGTTCGCGGCGCTGTGGGGGACCAACACCTGCGACCACCAGGCCCGCATCTGCCATTCCACCACCGTCGCCGGCGTCGCCAACACGTTCGGCTACGGCGCGATGACCAACAGCTTCAACGATCTG
Organism: Rhodospirillales bacterium; assembly: GCA_043740535.1. Taxonomy (GTDB): domain Bacteria; phylum Pseudomonadota; class Alphaproteobacteria; order Acetobacterales; family Acetobacteraceae; genus JBBROS01. The sequence goes on from JAYUCA010000169.1 coordinate 26,370, forward strand.
GCCAACGCGAAGGCCATCATGATCATGGGCGGCAACCCCGCCGAGGCGCACCCGGTGTCGTTGCAGCATCTGCTGCGGGCCAAGGAGATCAACCAGGCCGAGCTGATCGTCGTCGATCCGCGCTTCACCCGCACCGCCGCCCACGCCACCGAATACGTCCGCATCCGCCCGGGCACCG
>JAYUCA010000170.1:0-7863 GCA_043740535.1 Rhodospirillales bacterium
CTGCGCAACGAGCAAACGGGCGAGATCGTGTTCACCCCGCCGCAGTCGCCGGACGATATCGTGGCGCTGATGGGCACTTTAGAGCGGTATCGTTTCAGGTTGCTTGGACCTGAAACGAGGTTCCGCGTTCTTAATCAACAAACTAGAGCATGATCATCTACCTGAAGCGATCATGCTCTAGAGCGATTCATCAACGATGACGCGCTGTCGCCGCTGGACCCGCTGATCAAGATGGCGATCATCCACCACCGTTTCGAGACGATCCACCCGTTCCATGACGGCAACGGTCGGACGGGGCGCATCATCAACGTGCTGTATCTGGTGCAGAAGGGGCTGCTGGACGCGCCGATCCTGTACTTGTCGCGGTTCATCAACCAGAACCGGGCGGAATACTACAGGCTGCCGCAGGCCGTCCGCGAGGCGGGCGCGTGGCCGGAGTGGATCGCCTTCATGCTCGCCGGCGTGAGCAGACGTCGCTGGAGACTACGCGGCTGGTTCTGGGCATCCGCGATCTGATGCTGCATCACAAGACGACGATGCGGACGGAGATCCCGCGGATCTACAGCCAGGACCTGCTGGATGCGATCTTCGGGCATCCCTACAGCAAGATCGGTTTCATTCAGCAGGAGTTGCAGGTCAGCCGCTTGACGGCCGTCCGCTATCTGGACGAGCTGTGCCGGATCGGCGTGATGCAGAAGGTGCGGCGGGGACGGGAAAACTATTTCCTCAACGGCTCGCTGATCGAGCTTCTTGCGAACAGAGTGGCCGCGAACTGACCACTTGTCGTGGGAACGTGTATAGAAAAACGGCTTTTTCTATGCACGTCGCCGGGACGTGTAAGATTTGGGCCATTTTGCCTCCCTATCGCCGCCACAGGAGACCCCGTTGACCGCTTCCCCGCTCAAGGCCGTCGTGTTCGACGCCTACGGCACGCTGCTGGACGTGCACGCCGCGATGCAGCGCCACGCCGCCGAACTGCCGCCCGACTGGGAGCGGATCAGCGCCGAGTGGCGGCAGAAGCAGCTCGAATACACTTGGATCTCGGCGCTGACCGGCCCGTCCCACCACCGCGACTTCTGGCAGATCACCAAGGACAGCCTGGCCTTCGTCGCGGCCCGGCACCGCATCACGGATCCCGACGTGCTCGGGGCACTGCTCGCCGCCTACCGCCAGCTTCCCGCCTACCCCGATGCGGCGCCCATGCTGCGAGCCTTGCGCGCAAGGGGCCTGCGCACCGCCATCCTGTCGAACGGCGAACCCGGCATGCTGCACGAGGCCGTCGATGCTGCCGGCATCGCTTCGCTGCTGGACGCGGTCCTGAGCGTCGAGGATGTCCGCGTGTTCAAGCCGCACCCGCGCGTCTACGGGCTCGCCGCATCGACGTTCGGGCTTGCTTTGCCGCAGATGGGGTTCGTGTCGAGCAATGCGTGGGACGCACAGGCCGCCGCCGCCGCAGGGTTCCAGGTGTTCTGGTGCAACCGCAGCGGCCAGCCGGAGGAATATGGCCTCGGCCAGTCCGCCACCGTGATGCAGGGGCTCGCCGACCTGCCCGGCCTGCTCGCGTGACCCCATCCGCCCGCCTGGCCGCCAGCATCGACCTGCTGACCGAGATCGCGGCCCTGCCTCGCCGCCCCGCCGACGCCACCGCGAACGATTATTTCCGCAACCGCCGCTTCATCGGCTCCGGCGACCGGCGGTCGGTTTCGGACCGCGCGTGGCGCGTGCTGCGCAGCCAGCGCCGGCTGGCGTGGTGGCTCCAACGCGGCGAGGGCGCCCCCACGCCGCGGCTGCTGGTCGCCGCCAGCCTGATGCTGGAGGGCTGGACGCTGGCCGGGGTCGCGCAGTCCTATTCTGGCGGCCAGTACGGCCCGGCCCCGCTGCTGCAGCCGGAAACCGCGGCCCTGCGTGGGCTGGAGGGCCACACGATGCTGCACCCGGACATGCCCGTCGCGGTGCGGCTGGAAATGCCGGATTGGATCCTGCCCGCGCTGCAGTCCCGCTTCGGCGACGAGCTGGCGCCGGAGATGGAGGCGGCGTTGGAGCCGGCCTCGCTCGACCTGCGCGTCAACCTGCTGAAGGGCAACCGCGACGGCGCGAAGGCCGCGCTGCTTGCCGAAGGGATCGAGACGGCGCTGACGCCGTTCAGCCCCTGGGGCCTCCGCATCGATGGCCGCCGCTCGATCACCACCGGCCCGGCGTTCCAGACCGGGCTGGTCGAGATCCAGGACGAAGGCAGCCAGTTGGTGGCCGCGCTGGTCGGCACGGCGCCGGAGATGCGGGTGGTGGACTGGTGCGCCGGCGCCGGCGGCAAGACGCTGGCGCTGGCGATGATGATGGGCAACCAGGGCCACATCGTCGCCTGCGACGTGTCGGCGCCGCGGCTGGACGGCGCCGTCCGCCGGCTGCGCCGCGCCGGGGTGCACAACGTCGAGCGGCACCTGGTCGAGCCTGGCGACAAATGGGCCAAGCGGCGCGCCGGGTCGTTCGACCGGGTGCTGGTGGACGCGCCCTGCACCGGCACCGGCACCTGGCGCCGCAACCCCGATGCCCGGCAGCGCCTGCGCCCGATCGACCTTGCGGAGCTGCTGCCCAAGCAGGCCGCGATCCTGGACACCGCGTCCCGCCTGGTCCGGCTCGGCGGGCGGCTGGTATATGCGACATGCTCCCTGCTGCCCGACGAGAACGAGAACCAGGTGGGGCATTTCCTGGAACGCCATCCGGAGTTCGCCGTCGTGCCGTTGGCCGCAGCCTGGACGCTGGAGGGGCCGCCGCCTGGACCTGGGCCATACCTGTCGTTGACGCCGAAGCGCCACGGGACCGATGGGTTCTTTGGCGCGGTGCTGGAGCGGACCCAGTAAATCTCGTGCATAACGGGCAGGTGAAGCTGCTGGCAGGCACGCTCAACAGCGTCGGGATCGCGACGATCGCGACGGGGTTTATCGCTCCCACGACCAGCTGTGTGTATGGTATCATGTCGGCGGGGCCGGCCGAAACGGTGATTGCGCTGACGATCGTGTGGCTGTCTTGCGGGTCGATCTTGTTGGTGGCTGCGAGGCACTCGCTGAGAGGATTAAGGGAATGAGCGGTGTTGAACTGATCGTGTTTGCCGTGCCCATCATGGCTGCCATCGCCGGTTCCGTCATCGCCTGGCGGGTCGGGCCGCAGGATGGCGCACAGCATCCTCACATCGAGTAGGTCGCCTAGGGTCAGCCGGCTGACATGATCGTCCGTTCCGCCCGCCTGGCCGACGCCGCCGGCATCGCCGCCGTGCATGTCGGCGCCTGGCGCAGCGCCTATGCCGGGCTGCTGCCCGCCGACTACCTCGCCAACCTGTCGACGGTGCGCCACGCCGCCCAGCACCATGCGGGCATTTCCGCCGGGCGTGGCGTGCTGGTGGCCGACGCCGGTGATCGGATCGTGGGCTTCTGCACCGTCGGTCGCCCGCGCACGGCCGGGCTGGCGGACGGCGAGGTGGAGACGCTGTATGTCCAGGACGACTGGCGCGACCAGGGGCTGGGCCGCCGGCTGCTGCAGGCCGGCGCCGTCCGGCTGGCCGAAACCGGCTGCCGCAGCCTGTTCCTGTGGGTGCTGGACGAGAACCCCAGCCGCTGGTTCTACGAGCGGCTGGGCGGCCGGGCGGCGGCGAAATCGACGACCCAGGTTGCCGGCAAGCCGTTCGGGCAGACCGCCTACGTGTGGGACCGGATCGGGCTGCTCACGGCGGCCGAGCCGCCATCCGCGTCACCGGGCCTGGCCCCTAGAGCATGAATGTTTCAAGTTGCCCTAACTCGTCATCGCGAGCCGTTTGGCGAAGCGATCCAGGAGCCACACGCACCCGATCGACCGTGGATCGCTTCGCAAGGGCTCGCGATGACGGCCTGACGTGTGCCCGAACGCTTACGTCAACCTCAAACAATCACGCTCCAGAAACTGCAGCAGCAGCGCGCACAACGCCGCTGGCTGCTCCTGCTGCACCCAGTGGCCGGCGCCTGGCAGGAGGTGCACTCCCGTCGATCGCGTGCATGCGCTGGCCTGCATGCTCTCGACCGCGCCCGGCGTCTGGTAGACGCCCCAGTCGCTTTTGCCCGAGATGAAGCAGGACGGCACGTCGATCGTGCGGCCGGAAAAAGTCTGCAGCGCGGCCAGGCACCGGGAATCCGTGCTGCGGCGATACCCCTGCAGCCCACCCTGGAAGCTGGTCCGGCCGTATTCGGTCGCATAGACGCCCAGTTCGTCATCGGTCAGCCACCGGCATGACCCGATCTCGGCGGCGGTGGGCATCTCCGGCGCCACCGTCGCAGCCATGCCTTTATCCAGGTCCATCACGTAGTAGGTCGGCATCTTCGCCAGCTCCTCGGCCGCGCCGGACGCGAGCGGGAACGGCCGGTTGCCTGCCCAATCCGCGCTTTTGAAGTGGTAGTAGGCCCGGAAGAAGTCATGCAGCCCCTGCGGGGCGTTCATCATGTCGCTGTCGGCGCCGCGACTGCGATACCACTCCTGGTAATACTTCCGCGGCCGCGGCAGCGCCGCCAGTCCGCGATCCATCTCCGCGTCGGTGGGGGCGCCCGGCGGCGGCGCGGCCCCATGGGCGGTGTTGAACGGCAACCCTGGCGCCCCTGGAAACGGCGCGCTCATCATCACCACCGAGCGGAACACGTCCGGGCGCACCAGCGCGCACCAACCGGCAAGCGGCGAGCCCGCGTCATGGCCGATGACCGCCGCCACCGAACGATAGCCGAACGCGAAGACCAGCCCCAGCGCATCCCTGATCATGCTGGGGACGCTGAACTGCGTCAGATCGACGTCGTAACCCAGCTCTGACCCCGTGGTGCGGCCGAAGCCGCGCTGATCCGGGGCGATGACGTGGTATCCGGCCGCAGCCAGCGGCAGCATGATCTTGCGCCAGCTATAGGCCAGCTCGGGGAAGCCATGCAGCAGCAGCAAGGCGGGCCGCCCGGGGCTCTCGAAGCCGCTTTCCAGCACATGCACGGCAAGTCCGTTGACGCCGTGGACCATGCGGCAGCGGATGCCGGGCGGCAGCGTGCCGTTGCCGTACTCGGGCAGCATAGGGCGCTGGGGGCCGCTATGGGCCTGGGTGCTTGCTGGCATGATACCCCCTGATACCCCCTGATACCGGCGGCGGCCGACGACGACCCCTGCCGAATACGCTGCGCCTCGGCCACACCGGAAGATAGATCGACGGCCCGGGAAAATGCCGGTTGCCCTTCCCCCCCGCGCATGCTGCAAGCTGCACCATGACCCAGCCAGACCCCAAGCCTCCGTCCCGGGACCGCGTGCTGATCCTGGATTTCGGCAGCCAGTTCACCCAGTTGATCGCCCGCCGCGTCCGCGAATCCGGTGTCTACTGCGAGATCCTGCCGGCCACCGCCGGGCCGGACCGCATGCTGGATTTCGGCGCCTCCGCCTACATCCTGTCCGGCGGCCCGGCCAGCGTCATGGACGCCGAAGCCCCCCGCGTGCCGGACCTCGTGTTCCAATCCGGCCTGCCGGTGCTGGGCATCTGCTATGGCCAGCAGGCCATGTGCGCGCAGCTGGGCGGCGAGGTCGCGCTGGGCGACCACCAGGAGTTCGGCCACGCAACCCTGACCGTCACTGACGACTGCACGCTGTTCCACGGCGCATGGGACCTGGGCGGCCGCGAGCAGGTCTGGATGAGCCACGGCGACCACGTGACCCGGTTGCCGCCCGGTTTCCGCGCCGTGGCCAGCAGCCCCGGCAGCCCCTTCGCCGCCATCGCCGACGATGCCCGCCGCTACTACGGCGTGCAGTTCCATCCGGAGGTGGTGCACACGCCGCACGGCCGCCAACTGCTGCACAACTTCACCCACCGCGTGGCCGGCCTGGTCGGGGACTGGTCGATGGCCGGGTTCCGCGACGCGCAGAAGGCGCGCATCCGGGCGCAGGTCGGGCAGGGCAGGGTGATCTGCGGCCTGTCGGGCGGCGTCGACAGCTCGGTGGCTGCGGCGTTGATCCACGAGGCGATCGGCGACCAGCTCACCTGCATCTTCGTCGACAGCGGCCTGCTCCGCCAAGGCGAGGCGGAGGAGGTCGTGAAGACTTTCCGGGATCGCTTCAACATCAAGCTGGTGCACCGCGACGCCGCCGCCCTGTTCCTGCGCGAACTGGCGGGGATCACCGACCCCGAGACCAAGCGCAAGACGATCGGCCGCGTCTTCATCGAGGTGTTCGACGAAGAGTCGGAGAAGCTCGGCGGCGCCGACTTCCTTGCCCAGGGCACGCTGTATCCCGACGTGATCGAGAGCATCAGCGCCCATGGCGGCCCGAGTGCGACGATCAAGAGCCACCACAACGTCGGCGGCCTGCCGGCCCACATGCGGATGGCGCTGGTGGAGCCGCTGCGGGAGCTGTTCAAGGACGAGGTCCGCCAGCTCGGCCGGGAACTCGGCATCCCCGAGCACATCGTCGGCCGCCACCCGTTCCCAGGGCCTGGCCTGGCGATCCGCATCCCCGGCGACATCACGGAGGCGAAGCTGGCGGTGCTGCGCCGCGCGGACGCGATCTTCCTCGAAGAAATCCGTTCGGCCGGCCTCTACGACGCGATATGGCAGGCTTTCGCCGTCTTGCTGCCGGTGCGGACGGTAGGGGTGATGGGCGACGGCCGCACCTACGACAACGCCTGCGCGCTGCGCGCCGTCACCAGCGTGGATGGCATGACGGCGGAGGTTTATCCCTTCGACATGGCGTTCCTGACGCGCTGCGCGACACGGATCGTGAACGAGGTGCGTGGCATCAACCGGGTGACCTACGACATCACGAGCAAGCCGCCCGGGACGATCGAGTGGGAATAGGGGGATCGGCGCGCTTTGGGCCTGACGCAGATCGCTGCGCCGCAATCATCCCCCGAAAAGGATAATTCATGTCGCTCTCCGTAGTCATGCGCGAACACGGCGGCCCCGAGGTCTTGACCGCGGTCGAAACCGAAACGGGCAATCCGCCACCGGGGCATATCCGCCTGCGGCAGACGGCGGTCGCGGTCAATTTCCACGATATCTATGTCCGCACCGGCCTCTATCGGACTTTGACCCTGCCGGGGATCCCGGGGCTGGAGGCGGCGGGCGTGGTCACCGACGTGGGCCCCGGCGTCACCGGCTTCGCATCGGGTGATCGCGTCGCCTACATGAGCTACGGCTACGGCGGCTATGCCACGGAACGGACCCTGCCGGCTGACCTGGCTGTGAAGATTCCAGCCGGCGTCGATGACGTGACCGCGGCCTCGGTCTATCTGAAAGGCCTGACGGCCGAGATGCTGGTGCGCCGGGTGCATCCGATCAAACCGGGTGAGACGATCCTGGTCCACGCCGCCGCGGGCGGCGTCGGCACGCTGCTGGTGCAGTGGGCGGCCAGGCTGGGCGCCACGGTGATCGGCACCGCCGGCAGCGCCGAGAAGCTGGACGTCGCCCGCCGGGCCGGTTGCGCGCACGTCATCAACTACCGGTCGGACGACTTCGCGCGGGCGGTTCTGGATATCACCGGCGGACGTGGCGTCGATACGGTCTACGACTCGGTCGGGCGGGATACGTTCAAGGGCTCGCTCGAGTGTTTGGCCCGGTGCGGGCATCTGGTGAATTTCGGGCAATCGTCCGGGCCCGTCGATGCGGTTGCCCCGAGCGAGCTGTTCGCCAAGTCCTTGACGTTGTCGCGGCCAAACGTGTTCCACTACGCTCAGAAGGACCGATCGACACTGGAGGACGTCAGCGCCGCGCTGTTCGACGGCTTCGTCGAAGGCTGGCTGACTGCCCCCGCGCCAGTGCTGTTCCCCCTTGCCGATGCCGCGGAAGCCCATCGCCGGCTGGAATCGCGCGTGCTCGAGGGTTCCGTGAT